>JBAWZF010000007.1 GCA_037143175.1 bacterium | reverse complement strand
AGAAGGGCAGTGGGTAGTTTGCAGTAAACAGTCCGCAGTCGGAACCAATCCCGGATACTGTGCCCGTCGTGGAGGAAACTGTTTCTCTGTCCCAGGGCATTCAGTAAGGTCGGCGCACAACCCACATCATCGGTCGGCTTGCCTGAAAACAAACCCCTTCTCCCATTTCGATCACCCGTGTTGATGGCGCATTGGTAGCCCAGCCAAGGAGGACGTGCCACTTGCCATCACCTTTCAGCCCCAACTGGACATCGAGCAGACCGCGCGCATTCCAGAGAGTCAGTTTGTCGGCTTTCGCGGGATCATCACTAACCTGAGCCCCGTGGCTGGTGTTGATAAAGTTCTGAACGGACATGTCGACGGGGTAAGGATAGCAGATCATATTGGCCGGATAATTCGTCGCCCCCACGAGCGAATTCGTGATGACGGCCCGAGCAGAATACTGTCCCGCTAGCGTAATCACTGAGTCAGGATTTTTTCGAATGATCCATAAAGCGGCTCCAACAGGAACACTCGTATCGACCAGGACATGCATGCCACGGCTGCGTGAATAGAATCGGCCATCTTTGGCCTTCATATACTCCGTGTAATTCTGGTTCGTCACATCCCACATCGCGACCTTATCACCATCCGGCCCGGGTGAGAACTGAGCACCGAGAAGTTCCTCTAGAGAAATAGGCCCCCGCCTACTGATGGATTCATAACAACACCCTGCAAAGACATACGAATTTACGTCCTTATTCACAAACCCAACGATGTTGCAAGTTGTCGCCAATTCTGAACCTTTGACACGAGCCCCAGCAATGGCATCAAAAGATCCTGCAAGAAAGACCCAGCTCAAGAGAGCGCCCAACCATATGAATCGCTTCATAAACCACCTCCTGATTGATCAAAAAAAAGAGGCAATTCCGAAGAATTGCCTCTTTAAAAAATCAAACTAACAACTTTTATTTAGCTGCGCCGCATCCGACGGAAAGCCAACAACCCTGCTCCAACTAACAACAGGCCGACGGTGGAGGGTTCGGGAACGGCGGCTACTGTTAAAGCATTTAGTGTAATGGCCCCACTTGGCGTAATATCTAGATAGTCCGCAGTCGGAGGCTGTCCACTTCCCGGAAACATTGTAAGTGATGGCCCAATGCTCGCAGACCGCGCATAAAAGTCACCCGCGTTAGGAATTCCATCTTGAAAAACAAACATATATACATACCCATTATTGATATTTGCGCCGCCAACTTTTGAAATATCATAGGTTGTACTTCCACCATCAAAATCTCCACTCCATCCACCCGAACTAGTGGTTATTCCAGAAAAAAGAACATAATCACCATCATCATATTGACTTCCAGTTGGAACTATACCAGCTACAGGCGTCGCATAAGAAAAGGAGGAATCTGCATTACTATCCCAAATTAACTGAACTAATGCACCTAAAGGTAAATTGTTTCCAGACGTTGGAAAATAAATCCAATCAGAATTTTGCATATTAACGGATATATCAGCATGAGCACCAATACAACCGATGAAAATCATCGCCGTTACAATAATTTTTTTCATTTTACAATCTCCTTCAGTTGCAATATTACGGATTATAGGGACGAACTTCAACATTTGTTAGCGCTACACTGGTAGGGTTATATAGCCAAAAGCCCATTGTTTCAGTAATTACCATGTTAGGATCAACCCAACTACCCTTACTCTTGCTGTTCTGCTGGTAGTTCGTTATAGATGTATCCCACCAGTACAACACAGTCCCATTTGGACTTTTTTTCGCTAGGTCGGTATTTGTCCAAAGCATACTGCTGGTGTATGGATAACCAAGCATTGCGTAGCCATCATAGACCATATTGGAAGATACGCTTTGCATCGGAACCTGCCCCGCCAAAACTACATCATACGAAGGTTGAGCAGCACCTGGCGGCACAAATATCCAAAATCCCATTCCTGCTTTATAATTGATATTTGTTTCCCATCCATTTTTCGCATTGTAACTGTCTTGCCAATATCCAGCACCACTCGGCTTAAGCTGATCCCAAGCATAAATCACAGTTCCAGCAGGCAATTGACTCGTCCCGAAAACATCTAGGCTTTTCAGCGCAGTTCCCGCTATACTTTCAAATGCAGTCGTTACAAGAACATATCCACCTCGAGGACATGTGATCTTACTAAACCCCACAATATTCACGCTCGTCACTGGATTAGCCGCAAGTGCTGACCCCGCCACCAAACTCATGCCCACTAAAAACGCCCCTAGATTTTTCATGGTAATTCTCCCTTAAAAATTAACGCTGTTCCTTATTGCCAATATAATACAACCCCTGCCCCATTGCATCAACAACTATTTTTGCTCTTTTTTGTTTTTTTATCAGCTTCAACACAGGGTGAATAGTAAGGCTTTCGGGCTTTCGGGGCAAGGGAAATTGAGGGAGAGGGAAGACTTCACCACTAAATCTTCACTGATTTGCGCTAATTTGAAGGGAGAAATTGAATGTTGCGGGGTTGTATGCGGCGGGCCCTCCGCATAAAATCCCGCAACGGTTTCCGAAGAATTCTTATCCTGAGTTGCAGAAATCAGCGGGACCTCAACTATATCCCTACAGCAAGAGCATGCGAAGAATTTTTCACACCCGCTTCGCTCAAGTCGCTAAGAGCGCAAAGAATGCGGGTTCTTGAAGCAATACGAAGGGAGGCGTGTCGGGTTGGCTTCTCGCCGAGTTGGCTTTATGATGCACCATGCTACACCTCCCCCCTTTGCGATCTTCGCGACTTGAGCGAAGCGGGTGTGAAAATCCGGGATTGAGTGGAGCATCATGGCAAAATGACCGCATGCGCCTCCCGCACAAAGAATTTTTTGCAGTCATTCCATTTGAACGGCACTAACATCCGCGGCATGGGTTCACTTTCCGCATCATCGAAATACACCAAACTCTTGGCGATATGGTAAACATTGATACGGCTGGCACCATATTTACGGGGCAGCCATTCAAAATACTCCTTAAGCGTTGGGCGATCCCTGAGGATCATATGGAGATCAATGAAATCCTTCCGGCTTCCGCGTCCTGAGATGGCCGCCAGTTTCATCAGGGCGATGTCCCGGGTGTCTGCCACAGCAAAAAAACGATGTGGCGTCGGGGGGAACAGGAAAGGATCACGGACATTGAAGAACGACAACTTCGTCTTGTGGGTGATGACCGTCAGGGTATGAATATCTTCCTGCAACGTCTCATAAGCACCATACTGGGCGAGCACAGCATGGAGGGAACGCACATCATCCATGTCAGTCCGGAAAAAATCCAGATCCTCGGAAATACGATGGCCCAACCGGAAAGCAAGTCCGGTTCCGCCCGCTAAAATCCAACCCCTGAGCCATGCCGAAGGATCGGCCTCAAGGCGGGTCAGGAGTTCCAGGCTGTGCTTCGGGAGAACTTTTTCGTGCATGGGATTCCTTCCTGCTCCAGCAGGCTGCGCCATAAAGCGGCGGTTCTGGGCGACACTCGTTTCGCAGAGGCGGTCAATTCAAGAAACCGTTGTTTCCCGAAAACCGCCATCAACACCCTGACATCTTCCAATGAGCCATACTCCAACACCCGTTCAATCACCCATACGGGATGTTTGTCAAAATCCGAGGCGACTAAGTGATGATCCCAAAAGAGACGCCGCACTTGAGTGACGCCCTGTGATTGGGATGCCTGAACATCGGGCACGGCCTTGGCCACGAGTTCAATCCGGAGTTCACAGCCCAGAGCGGTTGCCAGTTTTCGTAGTGTATAGGTTTCGAACCGTGTCCAGTGATGTTCATAGCGGGAGAGGGTCGCCGCCGAAGTGCCAACCCGCTGGGCGAGCGCAGCAAGCGACAATCCCTGCTCCTGCCGCCGACACTTCAATTGTTCCGAAACTGTCAGGCTCCCGTTCATTGGTGTTATCATATATGATAATGAAGTTAAGATCAATGGCTGTTTACGCTTCGGGCGCATCTCCGAGTTTGAGTATATATCCCCCGCCATCGGCACCATCACAATCCAAAGAGATTTTTCACACCCGCTTCGCTCAAGTCGCGAAGAGCGCTAGGAATGCGGGTTCTTGAAGCAATACGAAGAGTGCCTCTCGCCCTAAACAATTTTGTAAATTTTGTTCATTCTGTCGAAGATTCCCCATGCTGGCATTTATCCGGGCAACAGGGAGCGGGAACCACCTGGAGGGCGAGGCTTGCCTGTGGTGAGCCTGCCGAACCGTCCGAGCCGCGCCCATAATGTGCGCTTTTGGGAGTCAGGGAAATGCCGCCCCGTCATAATGATGCCGCCTTTATTGGACCCTTTCACGGCTACGGCTCGGGCAAGCCTCGCCCTCCAGAAGAAAGAGCGGGCGGAGCGGGTGTGAAAATGTTTTAAGACTTGGAAGAATTTTGTCCTGCGCCCGATGGAAAATAACAACGACTCATCACTGGAGTATTAACAGCGATTCAACAGGATCGCCCAGGAAATCCAGGATAGACGACAATCGGGATAATATAATTTCCCGAATAACTCGCGTGGAACAATTACCTACCTTGAGATAAATAACTTTGGGGGGATGTCCTCGCAGCATTGCCTGATGAATGAAGTCTGTGTCCTTGGAAACAATGACAAATCCCTGTTCCGCCGCATAAGCCCATACCTCTTCATCTGACGCCTCCGCCAAACCAAGAGGCCAGACGTGAGCTGAACCGGGGAAATGCGGCTGCATGTCACCTACAAGTTGACGCGGCAGATTTTGATCCAGAAGCAGTTTCATGCAACCGCCAAGCAAAGTCGTTTCTCACGTTCGGCAGCGAACGATAGACAAGCCGAGATATCCTCATGCGTCAGCTCGGGAAATTCCTGCAGAATTTCAACCTCGCTCATGCCGGAAGCCATATACTCCAAAACATCCGACACGGTGATCCGCATCCCGCGAATGCAAGGTTTTCCGCTACGCTTCCCCGCCTGAATCGTAATGATGTTGGTATAATTCATTGCTTTAACTTCCTCTTATACTTTCATTATGGCTAACCCACTCGATTCCGGCAACAGAAAAGGGACCCGTGAAAGACGCATGGGCGCATGTGACCTCCGTAGGGCCTATTCAAAGATACACAGCAGAACGGGAAAGATTTACCACGGAGGCACGGAGACACCGAGAGGATATAAACCAAGAAAGAGAATGGCGCGGCATTTTCGTTCGGGACCCGCCTGCAACGCTATGCGTAGCATTGCGGGCAGGGTACCCGAGCCAAAAATCCCGCGCCGGTTTCTTGGAGCCATACTTTGAGAAAGAGGAGGAATTTCTGGCAACTCCTCCCTCTCAAAGCATCCCTTCGAGAAACCGTGGCGTTTATTTTGGTCACGTGTACCCGCGTGAACGAAATAAACGCCACATTTGTATTTTCTTCTCGGTGTCTCCGTGCCTCCGTGGTAAATCTTCAACTTTCTTCGTCTTGGCGCATCGAAAACCCCTACGGAGATCATATGCGCCCAAGACGCATCTAAAAACTTAAGCAAACTCAGGATTTTTGACAAAATTTTCAGAATGTTCTGAATGGTAAGAGAAACATCTGCCCCTCTCGCCCTAAACAATTTTGTAAATTTTGTTCATTCTGTCGAAGATTCTCCCTACTGGCATCTGTCCGGGCAACAGGGCGCGGGAACCACTTGGGCGAGGCTAGCCTGTGGTGAGCCTCGCCCTCCAGAAGAAAGAGCTGGCGAAGCGGGTGGTAAAATTCAGGCTGCGCTCAACACGGCTCAGTCCAATTCCGCCAGCTTCCGGACAGGAGAATAAAAACCATGGCGAATCATATCGGCTAATATTTTATCAGCCTCCACCCCTGTGAGCATCCGCTCCCCGCACGCGGCCTTCAGGATCCCGAGCGTGCCAGTAACGGGAATATGGAGATCGCGACAAAGAGAACGGGCATGCCGGTCATCCGTCACCACGGTCCCCCGCCGTTTTTCGGCCAGAGCAATCAGGGAGGCCTCACCCGCACCCAACGTGGACAGCAAGTCCCGATACCGGCGGAACTCGGGCACGGATAACTGAATTTGACCGATGTCACCTCGTTCCAGTGCCGGCAGAATTGATTTCAAGGCCTTGTATCCGGCTTGAATTCCATTCAGCAATTCATCCACGACCTGAGCCGTGACACATAGCCGTCCGGCCGGATATCGCCGCAAGAGCAGATCCAACTGGTGCGCCTGGGCGAAATTTGAGAGCGACACACTATCTATATACCAAACGGCTTTACGCATGGGCGGCATCGTCGGACTGATAACTTGCGGGTTCGCCCACGTCATGTTCCGAAAGCCAGTTTCGCATGGCCAACGGAGCCAAACCCATGACTTGAGCCAACTTTCCCAAACTGATGAAGCCACCCCGCCAGGCCTCGAAAGCCTGGCGCTGCGGGGCGGTTAACCCCGCGAGATCCGGCTGATAACAGGAGGACAACGCCTGACGAACGAGTTCCCCCATGGTTTGACCCCGATGTTTGGCCAGGACTTTCAAGCCCCGCGCCAAACTGGGTTCAATTTTGATATGTAACGTCGCAGTCTGACTCATAACCCCTCCTCTTTGATATGTACAAGATTAGGTATATCTGAAATTACCCCAAAGAGCAAGATGCAAGTGGAACCCAAATTCTCGCCTAACCCGGCATAGCCGGAACCAAGATGAAAAGTTTGAACAGAAGCATGTTCTGAATGGTAAGAGAAACATCTGCCCCTCTCGCCCTAAACAATTTTGTAAATTTTGTTCATTCTGTCGAAGATTCCCCATACTGGCATTTATCCGGGCAACAGGGAGCGGGAACCACTTGGAGGGCGAGGCTTGCCCGAGCCGCACCCATAATGTGTGCTTTGGGAGTCAGAGAAAAGACGCCCCGACATAATGGTTCTGACTTTATTGACCCCTTTCACGGCTACGGCTCGGACAAGCCTCGCCCTCCAGAAGAAAGAGCGGGCGGAGCGGGTGGTAAAATTCGGGATTGACCAGAAAGGGCCATCACAACTTGCCGGCAAGGTAGAGCGGAATGTTGTGACACTCAGGAGTGGTCCTATCGAGATTGCGGGCGGTAACTTTGATTTTAAGCGGAGGACTATATTTCTCCGCATACGCTGACAGGCTTCTTGAGTGCGCCCTGATCCCCGCTTTCACCTCGACCGGAATCACATCACTTTCACGAATCATCAGGAATTCGATTTCAGATTGTCGCCCAAACCATGAATAGAGAGGCGCATGGCCCGCAGTAGTCATTTCCTGGGCAACAAGATTTTCAGCATAGTACCCTTTGTAGGTACCGTAGTCCTGGTTAAGGATGGATGCGATTGGCAAATCCAACATGCACCCCAGCATACCGACATCAAACAGGTACAGCTTGAACAAATTCGGCTTGGCAAAAGCACGCAACGGCAGCATGGGTTTTTCAACAACAGGGACTTTCAGGATCAGGCCGGTTTTAACAAGCCAGTCAATGGGACCTTCCAGTTGGGTAAATTTCGACCGCTCGGGTATGACCCCCCTGAACCGGAAACGCCCCACGCTGTCGTCCACCACGCGCAGCATCTGGGTGGGGACCGCCTCCAGCACACGATTGATATGGACGGCGTTCACTTTGCCCGCGTGTTTCGAGAAATCGCTTTGGTATCCTTGCAGTAGCGCCCGTTGAATTGTCCGAACACCGCTTAGGGCCTCCTGTAGGTTGTCACGATGGGTTCGATAATACTCGACAGCCTCTGGCAATCCCCCTGTAACGTAATAGATTTTCAGTTGCTCCCAAAGGTGGCCGTGAATGGCTTCCGGGATAACCGTGTTGGGGCCGAAGGCCTCGATAACTGCCGCGGCCCGCTCATCGGTGGCACCCAGAAACTCCTCAAAAGAAAGCGGATAGAGAGACATGAACTCAACCTGCCCGACAGGAAAGGAGGCGGCACTTACCGCCAGTCCTACATGTGAACCTGCACAGCAGAGGGCCAATTCAGGCATCTCTTCCTTGAAGTACTTGATGCTTGTGAGTGCATCCGCTGAATTCTGAATCTCGTCGAATATCAGGAGATCCTGGCCGGGAATAATCGTCTCATTGAGCAGGATGGAGAGTTGTGGAATGACCACGGAGGGCCGCAGCCCACTTCGAAACAGGTTTTGGAATGTTGCCGTATTCTCGAAGTTTACATAAAATGCCCGGCGGAACTCCTGGCGCCCAAATTCCTTTAACAGCCATGTTTTCCCAACCTGTCGCGCCCCCTGAAGTAACAATGGCTTTCTTACGGCTTGCTTCTTCCATCGACTAAGCTGTTTAAATATTTGCCTTTTCATGGTGATATAAAGACAGATAATCGCCTTTTATGCAATATAAAACACAAGACAGAAGCATGCGAAGAGATTTTTACACCCGCTTCGCTCAAGTCGCTAAGAGCGCAAAGAATGCGGTTTCTTGAAGCAATACGAAGAGTGCCTCTCGTCCTAAACAATTTTGTAAATTTTGTTCATTCTGTCGAAGATTCCCCATACTGGCATTTATCCGGGCAACAGGGCGCGGGAACCACTTGGAGGGAGAGGCTTGCCTGTGGTGAGCCTCGCCCAGAAGAAAGAACGCCAGAAGAAAGAGCTGGTGAAGCGGGTGGTTAAATCCGGGATTTAGATGCGGCTGATCTGGAAAGAAATTGGTTCCTCACAGCAAGCCGAGGGATTTCTTTTTTTCAAGAAATTCAATATCAACAAGGTCGGAAGATCGATTTGCTTTTTTTTTGCTCTCCAGCAAATCAGCCCCAGCCAGGCAACGAACCGGCACGCCGTCCTCCGTAGTATGCGTCACCGCGCGCCCCTCAGCCTCATCAAAAGACGGCAGGCCGGGACCGGTTAGATGAAACTGTAAAACGCCCCATCGGGTCTGATAGGTCTGCACAAAGTTTTCCCCACGTGGCCCCATCGGAATCAGTGGCACATCCAGTTCGTCACCCAGAACCTCGTTGATACGGTCCATATTGGCTGAATCCCGGCTGGGAATATAAACATCCCAATCCATAGAAAAACGAGGGCATCCCTCGAGCCGTATCGCCTGACCGCCAATGATCAAGTAACGCACGCCGCATTCATTGAATCGCCGGATTACTTCGTCCATTGCGCCCCCCCCTGCTTGAGCAACTCATCCAGCCGAGATTGCTTCCACGCGTTGAGTTCTGCATAGGAGTTAAAGCGGCGGTGTCCGAATGGGGGTAAATTGGTAATTCTGGGCATACGAACAGCCTTGCCTTCGCGCGCCCAGATTTCCAACTTGCCACTATAATCATCCGTGATCTTCATAGGCCCGATTATGGCCCCAGCCCCATCTGCCCGCAAGCCGGAAATATTGAATTACCGCGCTCTTGGCGCATAGCAGGACTGACGGACTAATGATAGTTTTGGAGTGCGATCCCGCCGTCGCGGGAACGCCACTTTCCCTGAGCCCGGCTTGACGGGCTCTGCCTCCGCAGTGTTTCTCGCATTCGAAACGGCGCGTCAAGCCGCGCCGAAGCAAAACGGCGTCAAGCCGCCGTACTCCAAAAAGAAGCACAAACGCAACCCTGAATTTCGCGTGTTTCGCAGTTTGGTTATCTGCCGGCCTTACTCCGGACTGGGCAGGACGCCCTCTTCGACCAGCTTGGCGTCCATTTCGGGCGTCAACTGCATAGGCAGGGGCGGGCCTTTGCGCCCACCGGCCCGGATCAAATCCATTTGATAATTCTGCAGATGGGCTTTCAAGGCTTCCCCAGTCAGACGCGGCTTGGCGGGCTCTTCCGGCGCCGCAGGTGCCGGCGGGGCAGACATGACACTACGACGAACACCTGCCGCAGGGGCAATAGCAGGTGCCGCCGCCACAACGACCGTTGTCATATCCAGCCAGGCTTCCTCCGCACCTTTTCTCAACAACGCCTTCTCGTTCTCGTAGTCGGCCTTCAGCAACTCAATGCCATCTTCCGCATCCCCCTCATAGAGGAAGTAGTTTTTCTTGGTGGTGTTGTTGACGAGGCCAACCTGCACCTTGCCATTATTGCGGTTACGGGTGATGGCACACATCTTCAGGGTCTTGGTAAAGCTCTCGGGCGCGGGCTGATTCGCCGTCGCCGCCGCCGCGGCCAGGGCCGCCGCCGTGGCCTCATCCCCAAACGGCATGCGGGTGATGATGACCGCGTAGCGGTCGAAGGAGGTTAGAGGGAGGGAGGGGGTTATTGGGGATTGGTTATTGGGGATTGGGGCCGCGGGAGTAGGGTTTGACAAGGGCGATTTCAGGGCGGCCGGACGGCCCTGGGGGAGACGGGAAATCGGGGAGGCGGCAACCACGGAGTGGCTGGCGAGCAGCAAGGCACACCACACGAGGCACACCAGACATAAACTATGGAACCGATTGATCATGCTGCCAGGCATTATGGCGGGCCATAGGGGGAAACGGCAAGCGAGAAGTGGGGCCAAGCAAGAAGGGAGCAGCATTCACTTTTGGAGTGCGGCGGCTTGACGCCGCTTTCTCTTGCGACCCGGCTTGACGGGGCGCCCGCATCCAGCAAGTGCCACCAGGCCTGCCCCCAGAACGGCGCGTCAAGCCGCGCCTGAAGAAAAGCGGCGTCGAGCCGCCGCACTCCAAACTAATTATAAACTAACTAAATAATTGACGACATATTCACCTTCTGGTACGAGCTGGACATGATTACTTGGCCCCATAGTCCACCTCATCGCCTAAGTGAGCAAGGGGCCTATATGGTAACCTGCGGCACTCATCATAAAGATCATTTCCTGAATACACCCGACAAACTCGATCTGTTCCGCGACCTATTTTTCACTGGTCTCGCCGAAGCTGAATGGGAACTTCACGCATGGGCCATTCTTTCAAACCACTACCATTTTATTGCTTCGTCACCCTCTGATCCCGGTTCGCTAAGACGGATGATCTCGAAACTACATACCCTATCAGCCCGAGAGCTCAACCGAGTAGACCGCCAGCCAGGGCGTAAAATCTGGTTCCAGTACTTTGACTCACATATTACCTTTACCAATTCTTATCTTCCACGCCTGAAATACGTTCATCACAATCCCGCTCATCACGGTATTCTCGCTTGTGCTGAGAATTACCCATGGTGCTCGGCTTCATGGTTTACGCAAACAGCAAACCCGTCCTTCCGCACGACGGTCGAGGGGTTCCAAACTGATACTCTTTGCATTACGGATGATTTTATTTCGCAGAAACCGATTCAGGTAGGCTTAGGGAACGGCGCGTCAAGCCGCGGCTGAAGAAACATGGCGTCAAGCCGCCAAAGCAGCAATCTTCTTGTTTGGAGTGCGGTCCCGCAGTCGCGGGAACGCCGCTTTCTCTTGTGCCCCGGCTTGACGGGGCGACCCCAGAACGGCGCGTCAAGCCGCGCCTGAAGAAAAGCGGCGTCGAGCCGCCGCACTCCAAAAATTGCGCCCCAAGCACTCTTGTGGTAAATTTTGCCACACAAACGTAACGTTTAAAAGGAACACACTATGATCCATTCGTTTATCGGCCTGTTTTTACTCGCGATCGTTTCAACCACCCTGTGGGCGGACGACCTGTTCCCTAAGCCGGACTGGAAGGAAAAACCCAACCCGATCGCCTCACCCGATGCCGTTCCCGGCGGCGCCATCTCGGTCTTTGGCTTCCAATACCCCAAAAGCTTTAACCTCTACCTCGACAACAATACCTTCACCTCCGACCTCTTCTCCTCCCTCTATGAATCCCTGCTGACCATGAACCCGCTGACACCCAATCAGGAACCGGGGCTGGCTGAACGGTGGTCGATCTCGGATGACAAGCGCACCTTTACCTTCTGGCTCAACCCCAAGGCCCGCTGGAGCGATGGCCGCCCCGTCACCGCAGATGACGTCAAGTGGACCTTTGACGCCATTCGCAATCCGGCCAATCTCACCGGCGCCCATAAAGTCGGCTTCGAAAGCTTCGACTCCGTCACGGTGGTGGATGATCATTGTGTCCGGTTCGTCGTCAAGGAAGTCCATTGGCGCAACCTCCTGACGGCGGGCGGGTTTGCCATTCTCCCGCGGCATGCCTTTGAAAAGCTGGACTTCAACAAGATCAATTTCGAGTTCCCGGTGGTCTCCGGCCCCTACCGGCTGGGTGAGGTCAAAGAGGGCATCTCGGCCACGCTGGAACGGCGGGCCGACTGGTGGAACCGCAACGCCCCCAGCACACGCGGCACCTGCAATTTCCAGTCCATCAAGTTCAAGTTCTTCGCCTCGGCCGAGACGGGCTTTGAAGCCTTCAAGAAGGGGGAGATTGATCTCTTTGCCGTCTATTCCGCCCGGCTCTGGATGAATGAGACGGGGTCCGAGAAGTTCGCCCGGAACTGGATCGTACGCCAGAAGGTCTTTAATAATGAGCCCACCGGCTTTCAGGGCTTTGCCATGAATATGCGGCGTCCGCCTTTCAACGACAAGCGGGTGCGCCAGGCCATGGCCCTGCTGCTGAATCGCGAGCGTATGAACAGTGCCCTCATGTACAACCAGTACGCCCTCTCCCGCTCCTATTATATCGATCTCTACGACACCGCCCACCCCTGCCCCAATCGGGCATTCGCCTTTGACAAAGAGCAGGCGCGCCGGTTGCTGGCGGAAGCGGGCTGGAAGGCCAACCCGAAAACCGGGCTCCTGGAAAAGGATGGCAAGCGCTTCCAGTTCCGTTTTCTGGAACGCGAATCGGTGGCCGATAAGTTTCTGGCCATCTATGCCGAGGATCTGCGCGATGTGGGGATTGAGATGCAGACGGACTCCAAGGATTCCTCGGCCTGGACGCGGGATATGGATGAGTTTAATTTCGACATGACCTGGGGTGGCTTCACATCGAGCCTGTACAAGGATCCGGAGGGCCTCTGGGCCTCCAAGGAGGCCGACCGCAAGATGAGCGCAAACATCACAGGATTCAAGAACGCGACGGTGGATGAGTTGATTGAGAAGCAGAAGTCGATGTTTGATGTGGCGGCCCGCCACGAACTGTGCCGGAAGATCGACAGCATCCTCTATGAGGAGTGTCCCTATATCCTACTCTGGGGAATCAATTATAAGCGATTGGTGTATTGGAACAAGTTCGGCACCCCGCCGACGGTGTTGGACAAATACAGCAGCGAAAGCAGCGCCTATTGGTATTGGTGGTACGATGCCGACGCCGACGCTGAACTCAAAGAAGCGATGAAGGGGAGCCTGCCTCTGCCGCCGAAGGCTGCAGAGATAGGCCAGTGAGCAGTAGCCAGTAAACAGTAAGCAGTGGGCAGTGGGCAGTATGCAGCAGACAGTTTGCAGTGGGCAGTAGACAGTTGCTGCTCACTGCAAACTGCTCACTGCAAACTGCTCACTGCCTACTGGCTACTGGCCACTGGCTACTGGCACCAGTGTGAAGCCGTGTTGATCATTGAGCCGATGAGACGGCCTACTTCAGCGGAGGCGTCAGATAATGCGTTGTGCTCTGTTTTGGATATGTAGCCGCAGGCCTTCGCTGTATCAAGCCAATGCTGAGTTTCGGTGTTTTCAGCATCAGAGTCTGTCAGCTTTGAGGTAAAATGGGCCTCATATCGTTTCTTTCTCCAGGCCTCGGCAATATTGGCGCCAACAGAACGAGACGAACGACGTATCTGATCAGTAAGTGAATAGATTTCTTCTTTCGGAAATTTTTTACTGGTTGCAAATACACTTTGTTGAAGAATAAATGCTTTCTGATACGACACCAAATCCCGATAACTGACAACTGGCTTCATTCCCGGAATATGCCATCTACACAATAAACTAACAACAGTTAAATACTAACTCAACTCCACCGCCCACTGTCTTCTGCCCTCTGCCCACTGCCCTCTGCCCACTGCCCTCTGCCCACTGCTCACTGCTCACTGCCCACTGCTTACTGGCCACTGCCCACTGCTTACTGCCCACTGTTTACTGGCTACTGGCCACTGTCTTTCACGTCGTCGTAGAAGCAGGCCATGCTGACCATCATGTAGGGGATGAGCCAGAGGAAGCCGATGCCGAGGGTCAGGACGCAGAGCAGGCCCCAGCCGATAAACCGGAGTTGCAGGCAGAACAGTTTCCATTTATTGCCTTTCATCATCTGCGTACTGCGCCGGACAGCCTCCATGGGGCCCACGCCGGGGTAATCGTTGAGGATATAATAGGCTAGAAAATAACGGAGTTGGGCAACGATCACAGGAATCATCGCTGCAATAATCAGGGGGATCAGAAACGGAATGGCTCCCATGGCAGAAGCATCCTGCATCAAAACCCCTTTCAGCCCAAGCACCGCCATAACAATGACCACCCCAAAGGCTGGTAGGCACCAGGCCAGGATGAGCAGCATGATCAGGAGATACATCACAAAGGCGTTGCCAAACAGCTTGAAGCCGTCGAAAAGCTGTCCCACATCCGCCGGTTCCTGGCGGGAGATATTAAGGTAAAACAACGTCCAGCCCACCATCATCGGCCCGCTGATCACGAAACTGACGACCTGCCCCAGAAAGGGGATCGCGGCCAATACGATCAGCACCAGCAAGTAAATGAGGAGGCCGCCGATGGCCTTGCCCCAATTCTGATCAAGCGAGGTCCGGGCCTGGGCCGTCAGATCGCGATTGGCGACCGCGCTCTTAAAGGTTGCGGTGTTGGACCATTCGGCAGGGGGCTCGGGCTCTACCGGAACGGCGGGCGGCTGCATCTCGAAAAGTCCTGACACGGTGTTAGCCTTGGCCCATTGATTGCCCATGGAGGCGTTCCAGACCAGATCATCGGGCTTCAAGCTGCCATTATGTGCCAGCGCCACCAGTTGTTCGAACTCGACAGGTCCCTGCTGCTTGCCATTCTCCGCGTAATACCATTGCATACGTGATGTGCTCCTGATTGATGAGGAATAGGAATAGCCATTCCAGGCGTAATAATCAAGTCATCGTCAGACGCCTCAAATTTTTGGAGTGCGGCGGCTTGACGCCGCTTTCACAAGGCCTGGCTTGACAGGCCGACAGTACCGCGCGTCAAGCCGCGCCGATGAAAAGCGGCGTCAAGCCGCCGCACTCCAAAAATTTAGAGGCGTCTGACATGTTAAATTAGTGGTGAAGTCTTCCCTGCTTTTGCTAGTATTCGCGGTTTTAGCGTTACGGGAGAACCTTTTATGAAAACTATTCTCTGTATTGGGGCCGGGTATGTGGGCGGACCGACGATGGCGATGATCGCCAGAAAATGCCCCGATTACCGTGTCATTGTTGTGGATATCGACGCCGCCCGCATCAAGGCCTGGCAGTCGGATCGCCTCCCCATCTATGAACCCGGCCTGCAAGAACTGGTTCAACTCTCGCTCAATAAAAACCTCTTCTTCTCCACCGATGTGGCGCAAGGGATCCGTGAGGCTGATATCATCTTCGTAAGCGTCAATACCCCCACCAAGACCTTCGGCCAGGGAGCCGGTCGGGCTGCCGATCTCCAGTACTGGGAAAAGACCGCCCGCGAAATCAAAGCCAACTCCACCTCCGACAAGATCGTGGTCGAGAAGAGCACCCTGCCCGTCCGCACCGCCGAAGCCATGGAGCGTATTCTCCATTCCGGCAACAAGACGGTCCATTTCGAGGTGCTCTCCAATCCGGAATTCCTGGCGGAAGGCACCGCGGTCAAGGATCTCGAGAACCCCGATCGCGTCCTGATCGGCGGGCATGCCACTGAGACCGGTCGCCGCGCGCAGTCAGCCTTGGCCGATGTTTATGCCAATTGGGTCCCCCGGGCCCGCATCCTGACCACCAGCGTCTGGTCCAGCGAGTTGTCGAAGCTGGCGGCCAACGCCTTTCTGGCCCAGCGTATCAGCTCCATCAACAGTCTTTCCGCCTTGTGCGAACGGACCGAGGCGGATGTTACCGAAGTGGCCCGCGCCATCGGCATGGATGCGCGGATCGGCTCCCGCTTCCTGAATGCCAGCGTCGGCTTTGGCGGCTCCTGCTTCAAGAAGGATATCCTGAATCTGGTTTACCTCTGCCAGCATTACGGCCTGAGCGAAGTGGCGGACTACTGGGAACAGGTGGTGACCATGAATGAGTATCAGGAAGACCGGTTTGTGCGGAAAATGATCTCGGCCATGTTCAACACCGTGGCCGGCAAGCGGATCGCGGTGTTCGGCTTCGCCTTCAAGGCGGATACGGGCGACACGCGCGAAAGCCCGGCCATCCGCGTTTCGCGGTTCCTGGCAGACGAGCGTGCGGCCGTGGTGGTAACGGATCCCGAAGCGCTGGGGAATGCCCGGAAAGATCTCGTGGATCTGGGAGAGAAGATCAGCTTTGAGCCCGATCCTTATAAAGCCGCCTCAGGCTCACACGCCCTGGCCGTGATGACCGACTGGGCTGAGTACAAGACGCTGGATTACCGGAAGATTTACGAAAACATGGAGAAGCCCGCCTTTATCTTTGATGGCCGGAACTGCCTGAATCACCAGGAACTCTACGAAATCGGCTTCAACGTGTACCCCATCGGAAAAGTACCGCTGAGCCATCTGTAAGTGGCAGAAAGAGGTTTTGCTTCAGCAGCATCATACATATTTGGCCCCATTTTGGAGTGCGGTGGCTTGACACCGCTTTCCCGCGTCCCGGCTTGACGGGACGCATGCCAAAAAACGGCGCGTCGAGCCGCCCCGAAGAAAAGCGGTGTCAAGCCACCGCACTCCAAAACGGAGTATTAATTATCCTGACTGGGTGGCTGGGGGTAGCGGCGGTTGCTGCGCCTGTACCGGCGCCCATCAAAGTGTCTACCACCGTCGTAAGCCGGGTTCAGCAAGGTACGGCTGTCAGTGAAAAACCCGTTAATCTCATGCAGATGGCGACGCTGCAGGCCGCACTGGACCGGAACGGGTTCGGGGTGGGCCTCGTCGATGGGCGGGAAGGCTCCAAGACCGTACTCGCACTCAAGGATTACGCCGAAAGCCGCGGCGTGACGATCTCACAGGCACGGAAGGAGTTGCTCGCCAATACCGAACCGGCCACCGTGGCCCATACCCTCAGCCCGGCGGAGCTGGAACGGGTCGGATCGGCCCCTGCCGATTATCTTGAAGCCTCCGCACTTCCGGCCATGGCCTGCGAAAGTCTGGAGGAAGTTATCGCCGAACAATTCCATGTCTCTCCCACGTTGCTAAAGCTTATGAACATTGGCGTTTCTAATTGGCAGAACGTTGCGGTCGGAACCCAGTTGGTTATTCCCAACACCCGAGCTGACGACTGGTCGATTCCTGCCTCCCGGCTGGAGGTGGACTGCGATCACTACCGGGTTCGCGCTTTTGACATCAATGACAGCCTGATCGCCTCATTTCCCTGTTCGATCGCCAAGAAGCTGCACAAGGTGCCTGTCGGCGATCTGACGATTGTCAGCTTTGCCCCCAACCCGAACTATACTTTTGATCCCGCCAATTTCCCAGAATCCCCGCGCGCCCAGGAGATCGGCAAGAAGCTGATCATTCCCCCGGGGCCTAATAACCCGGTGGGCGTCTATTGGCTGACCCTGAGCGCCAATGGTTTCGGCATGCATGGCACGCCGCATCCGGAAACCATTGGCCGCCGCGAATCGCACGGATGCTTCCGCCTGACAAACTGGGACATCACCACCCTCGCCCACATGGTGGAAGAAGGCACCCCCGTGACCGTCAAGCTGGAAGCGTCACCCGATGAAGAAAACACGTCCAAGCCCTAAAAAGATTACCCCCCCGCTTCGCTAGAGTTTGGAGTGCGGTGGCTTGACACCGCTTTTCTTCGGGGCGGCTCGACGCACCGTTTTCCGTCATGCGCCCCGTCAAGCCGGGACGCGGGAAAGCGGCGTCAAGCCGCCGCACTCCAAAAATGGGCCCAATATGGAATGGTGGTTGATTTTATCTTTGTTGTTTTACGAGCAGTCTAATAGTCTACCTCCGCATGAACGGAATAATGCCATTTGTTTGGGTGGGGGCGGGCGGACTGGTGGGGAGTCTGTGCCGGTATGGCTTTACCTTGAGCCTGAGTCATCCTGCCGCCAGCATGCCCTGGGGAACGTTGGCCTCCAATCTTTGTGGCTGCCTGGTCATTGGCATGGCCAGCCAACTGGCGGCCGACACCGAACTGCTTTCACCCTCGGCCCGACTCTTTCTGGCCACCGGCTTCTGCGGCGGCTTCACCACCCTGTCCTCACTTATTTATGAACTCGTGCAAATGGTAAAGGATGGCGAATGGCTGCATGCCCTCCTCTATCTCAACGGCACCTTTTTCGGAGCCATGGCAGCCTTTTTTGTCGGCATGATGCTGGTGAAGAAAGTACTGAGCCCATAACTGGGCCCGGATATTACCTGTCTTAATCGTAATCTTAATCGTAATCGTAATCTCTGCACTAAAGAGGGAGACAGAAAGATTAAGATTACGATTACGATTAAGATTAAGATTAAGATTGAAGGAGGGAATGTATGCAACCGGATAGTGAAGCGAAACTGTTACGTATTTTTATTGGCGAAGGGGATCGGTATCACCACTCCTCCCTCCATGAAGTCATCGTCCGTAAAAGTCAGGAGGCCGGCCTGGCCGGCGCGACCGTGTTGCGGGGCCTGATGTCCTACGGCACCTCCGGCAAACTCCGCTCCACCCGCATCCTGGATTTATCGGCCGATCTACCGGTAGTGGTCGAAATTGTCGACAAGGCCGAAAAGATCACGGCCTTTCTCCCCCTGTTGGACCAACTCCTCACCGAAGCCGAATGCGGCGGCCTGGTCACTCTGGAGACGGTGCAAATTATCAGCTACCAGCGAGGAAAAACGTGATCGAATTTCAAGCCCTCCCCCTGCTAACCGCCCCACGCCGCTTCCGGCTCGGGGTCACCTCTTATGTGTATCCCGCCGATCTCCTCACGAACGTGCGCGAATTGGCGCCGTATGCGGATGATATTGAGATCGTTTTCTTTGAATCGAAGGACTCCTCCAATTTTCCAAGTCAGGCCGAAGTTGAGGAACTCCGCCAGCTCGCCAAACAGCATCACCTCAGCTACACGATTCATTTCCCGATCGATAAGGCGCTGGGCAGCGCAAACCAGGAGGAGCGGGAACACTTCCTGAGCACCGCCCTGCGTATTATTGAACTCTGCCGCCCACTGAAGCCCTATGGCTGGATCTTGCACCTGGAGGGGATTGACGCCTCCGCGACTCAAGCCAGAATTGATACCTGGCGTCAAGATATGAGCCCGCTCCTGCGGCTGCTCGCGGGCATTGTGGATGATCCGACCCGCATCTGCGTGGAGAATCTGGGCTACCCCTTCGCCTGGTGTGAGCCCATTCTCCTCGAATACCCCTTTAGTATCTGCCTGGATCTCGGCCATCTTCTGCAGATGGGCTATGACTGGCAGCGGCATGTTGCCCAGTGGTTACCCCGGACCCGGATCATCCACCTGTATGGCTCGGATAAAACCTCACGCCATTATTCGCTGGAAATGACGCCCCAGCCACTGGTAGAAGAATTCCTGAGGTCCCTTAAGTCGTATAACCATGTCCTGACCCTGGAAACCTTTGGTTTCGAGGATACAGCCTCATCCCTGACAAGGTTAAAGGAATGTTTGCATAGTTAATCTTAATCCTAATCGTAATCTTAATCTTAATCGTAATCCTCCCTCTTTCTCGTTATCGCCAAGAGAATCCGATTAAGATTAAGATTAGGATTAAGATTACGATTACGATTAGTATTGAAGGTGATGGAAAATGAAATGAGAAATCCTGTCAAAATAACATTGGTATTGGGTGGGGCGCGGAGTGGAAAAAGCACCCATGCCCAGAAGCTGGCCGAACAGGGCTGGAAGCAACCGCTTTATCTGGCCCCGGCGGAAACCCTCGACCAGGAAATGGTGGAGCGGGTGAAACTGCACCGAGATCAACGCGGCCCGAAGTGGGGGTGTGTTGAGGAGCCGCTCGATCTGGCAAAGGTCATCCTGGGCTCAACGCCCCCGCGCGATGGTATTCTGCTCGACTGCGCCACGTTATGGCTGACCAATGTGTTGTTGAAAGAAGGTGAAGCCGCCGTGAAGACACGCAAGCAGGAACTGATCGCCGCCCTCAAGGCCAGCCCCTGTGACGTCATCATCGTCAGCAATGAGGTCGGCATGGGCATCGTCCCGGACTCAGCACTTGGCCGCACCTTCCGGGATTTACAAGGCTGGCTGAATCAAGATCTGGCCGCCATCGCCGACAGCGTTCTTTTCGTCATCGCTGGCATCCCAATGAAAGTTAAGTAGCCAGTAGCCAGTGAGCAGTAAGCAGTAGGCAGTTGCCAGTTAGCAGAAATCAGTAACTGCTCCCTGCCCACTGCCTACTGCTCACTGCCCACTGCCCACTGCCCACTGCCCACTGCCCACTGCCCACTGCCTACTGGCTCCTCCGCTTGCGATATTGGCGCATCATTTTAAAAAACCGGAAGGCGTCTTTTACGGGATGAATTTTGCTTTTCTCGGTACCATAAATGGTGGCAATGGGCACGGACCCGATCTTCACGCCCCTGTGACTCAACTCCATGAGGATTTCCGATTCGGCTGCAAACCGCTTGGATTCGGAAGCAACCGCAGGGAGCACCGATAGCGCATAAAGCCGGTACCCGCATTGAGTATCGGGCACCCACTGCCCCATCTCACGGCTTAAGAGCCAACTCATGAACTGATTGGTCATCCGCCGCACCAGGGGCATGTCCCGAGTATCAGACATCCGGGAACCAACCAGGACGGGGGTCCCCGTCTGGGTGTACGCCTGAATGAACCCCGGAAGATCGGTCGGGGCGTGCTGCCCATCCCCATCCATGGTAATGACGAACTTAAAGCCACGTTCACGTGCGGCACGGAATCCCGACTCCAGCGCCGCGCCCTTCCCGCAATTGACTTCATGCTGGATCACAATGGCCCCAGCCTGGTTAGCCTGGGCGGCCGTTTCATCAGGCGACCCATCATCCACAACAATCACGTCAGGGACAAATGATTTGATGCCTTCCACTACTGCACCAATTCGGCCAGCCTCACGGTAGGCAGGGATAATGACGCACCCTTTGAAAGGGGGCACTGGATTCCCGCGCGTCCTCTCCCCTTGAGGGAGAGGATTGAGGTGAGGGGTTTCTCTTTTCCCGGACTGTCCATAGCTGAGCCCGCCCCAGACGGACTGAAACATAAACCACTGATGGGGATAAGCGCCGATGGCATCTTCAAGCGCCGCATTGATTCGAGCCTGAATATCATCCTGAGACATGCCCTCCACCGGGATAATCGGGGGATACATTTTCATCAGGAACGTGTCATCCTCGTTGCGCAGAACAAATCCCGGCAGCACCACAGCCCCCGTCTTAGCGGCCAACCAGGCAGCCCCCCGCGGCATACACGCGGGTGCGCCGCACAAGCTGGTTGTTCCATGATGATCGGAATAATCCCGATCCGCCAGGAGGGCGATAAACTCTTTACGCCGCAGGGCGCCAATCAGACGCTTGACCGATGAGCCCAGCGGCACCACGACCATCCCCCGCTTGCGGCGATGCTTCTGAAAGAAATCATTCAGTTTTGCCGACGGCTGCTTCAGGGCGACCACATTGATGGGATACCCCATTCCTGCCAGTACCGCACCGCCAATTTCCCAGTTCCCCAAATGCGCCGTCACCGCAATGACACCCTTCCCCATCTGCCAGGATTGTTCGATGTATTCAGGATGCTCAATGGTCACCAACCGCTTGATATCCGCCTCGCTGAGCCGCTGAAAGCGGAAGAAGTCCACCAGATATTTCCCGAAAAACTGAAATGTCGTACGGGCAGTCAACTTGAGCTCCCGCTCCGTGGGGTGGCGGCCGCGGAACGCCATGACCTGCCGCAAATTCGCCATTACCGCGTTGCGCCCACGCCGTTCAAAAAAGAAATAACAGTCAGAAATCCGCAGACTCAGCCAGTAGGCAAAATGCAGGGGGATCGTGCGGCACAAAAAACCGGCGATCCAAAAGGCGGCATATTCAACCATGGTGTTCCCCCGGCTTTTCTCCGCCATGGAATTGATGCTCCGCCATATACGAAGAACGCACCATGGGGCCGGATGCCACGTTGCGGAACCCCATTGCCTGTCCCCGCCGGGCGTATTCTTCAAATTGTTCAGGAGTCACATAGCGCTTGACCGGGGCATGCGCCGCGGAGGGCGCCAGATACTGGCCAATGGTGAGCAACTCCACGCCAGCCGCCCTGAGATCAGTCATGGTCGCATAGACTTCGTCATCCGACTCGCCCAGCCCGACCATCAGCCCGGACTTAACAGCAGTCCGACCGCCGCTCCGGCGCGCCGCATAAGCCAGAACCGCCAGGGAGCATTCATAACTCGCCGCCGGTCGGATCGTCTTTTGCAAGGCCCGCACCGTCTCCAGATTATGATTAAAGACATCCGGGGCTGCATCCAAAACAAGATCAATGTCCCGCTCAACTCCCTTGAAATCAGGCGTCAGTACCTCGATCGTGGCAGCTGGCAGTTGAGTCCGTATCGCGGTTATGGTGGCGGCAAAATGCCGGGCGCCCCCATCGGAAAGATCGTCCCGTGTCACACTGGTCACCACAACATGACGGAGTTTGAGTTTGGCTACGGCTGCCGCCAGACGGAGCGGTTCATCGGGATCAACAGGTGTGGGTAGGCCGGAATGAACCGCGCAGAAGCGGCAATCCCGGGTACAGGTATCCCCCAGAATCATAAAGGTGGCTACCCCGCGGCTGAAACACTCGTGTTGATTGGGACACTGCGCGCCCTGACAGACCGTATGCAGGTCACTGGCCTTCAGCACCTGATGCACTGCATCTTGATTCCCACGCCCGGAATAGCGGATCCGAATCCAGGGGGGCAGACGCAGACCGCTCAAGCGAACTCGCTCTCAACCGCATCCAGAATCAGGTGCAGCAGCACCTGGTGGGCTTCCTGAATGCGTTCTGTGGCAGTGCCTTTGACAATAATCTCAAGATCGCATTTGCCCGCCAGGGGGCCGCCATCTTTCCCCAGAAGGCCAATCACTTTCATCCCTTTGGCCCGTGCCGCTTCGAGCGCCAGCCGGAGATTCACGGCCGCACCACTGGTACTGAATAGCACCAGCACATCCCCCGCGCTCCCGAGTCCTTCGATCTGCCGGCTGAAAACCTGATCATAGCCAAAGTCATTGGCAATGCAGGTCAGGGCCGTGCCATCGGCCGTCAGGGCCACCGCCGGCAAGGAGCGCCGATTGTGACGGAAACGGCCCAGCAGTTCTTCGGCCATATGCATTGCTTCAGCCGCACTCCCGCCATTCCCGGCCGTCAGCACCTTGTTCCCGCATTTCAGCGAGGCCACCATCAGCGTGCAAATAGAGTGTAATGCCTGAACTTGCCCGACCAGGGTTCCCACGGTTCGAGCGCTTTCCTCAATCCCGATAATCAGCTTCTCTATTTGCGACATCTCGCCCTCCTCACATGATGACTAGAATCTCAAATTGGCATTCATCAGGCGCTCACCCAACTCGGCAATCACGCGATCATCATCCACTTTATCCTTCGACTCAAAGGTCGCGGAGAAGCGGAGGAAAGGCCCCACATCATCCCAGGGTACCGTGGAGATGGAGCACTCGCGAATCAGGTATTGCGAGGCATCTTCCGCCGTAAGGAACGTCTTGACGCCCGCCCCCTTCGGAGCCGGAACGTAAAGATAGAAGGTGCCACCGGGCATTTTCGCCTTAAAGCCCACGCCCTTGAGGACCTTGACGATTTTCTTCAACCGGCGCTCATAATGCTTCTTGATCTTGTCCGCGAGCTTCTTGTCGGCGATCCCTTCGCAAGCGGCCAATTGAATGGCTTTGAATTGCCCGGAGTCCACGTTGTCCTTCACTTCAGCATAGGCCTGCACAATGCGTGCGGCGCCAGCCACAAACCCAAGGCGCCAGCCCGTCATGTTGTAACTCTTGCTCATGGAGTGGAGTTCAACCGCAACATCCTTCCCGCCCGGGCGGCTCAGAATCGAGAGGGGTTGGCCATACACCAAGGTGGCATAGGCTGCATCCTGTACAATGAGAATATTGTGTTTCTGGGCGAAGGCGATCAGGCGATCGAAGAGTTCTTCTGTCGGGGCCGCGCCCGTTGGATTATTGGGATAATTGACATAGAACAACTTGGTACGCGCCAGAATGGCGGGATCGATGCTATCGAGATCGGGATAAAAATGATTTTCCTTTTTCAGGGGAACCTTCACCACTTCACCGCCAAGATAGCGGGTGTGGGTCGCCAGAACCGGATAGCCAGGCACCGTGACCAGCGCCACATCACCGGGATTGATGAAGCAGAGGGGCAACATCGCCAATGCCGGCTTGGAACCGATGCTGTGACAGATATCCGTGTCCGGGTTCAGATCAGTGACCCCGAAGAACTTGCTCATGTAGTCCGCGGCCGCCACCTTGAACTCACGAATTCCGTTATCTGAATAGCCGCGATTGGCAGGATTATCCACCGCTTTTTTCAGTGCTTTCCGGATGGGGGCAGGCGCCATCTGATCGGGCTCGCCCACGCCAAAATCGAGCAACTCGACAGTGGGTCGGGCCGCCCGGGCCGCCGCCTTGGCACGCTTGATTTTCTCGAATTTATAAATCTCGTTGGTGGTGCCGAATGAGGTGCCGCCAATACGATCTGCAAACAATTTCTGAACGTCCATGGTATTACTCCTTGATATTGAAAACGGGCTTCAAGATACCTGTGTCAGAGGCGGGAATCAAGGGGGATTCGCTAGGGCAGACGCATCTAAATTCTCGAATTTCTGGCCTTATTGGCTCAATCTGACGACGGAGATTTGGAGTGCGGCGGCTTGACGCCGCTTTCATAAGGCCTGGCTTGACAGGCCGACAGTACAGCGCGTCAAGCCGCGCCGGGAAAAGCGGCGTCAAGCCGCCGCACTCCAAATACAAGCCTTCCCACCTGAGCATTTGAGCCGAATACGCCAGAATAAGGGGAAATTTAGATGTGTCTGCCCTAGGGGGATTCGATTGACGAATGCGCCGGGGAATAGTAACAACTCCGGAATTCAGGAGCCAGAACTCAGCATGCTTAAGACTGCTTTTCTTTATGATCCGGTTTTTCTTAAACATCAAACGGGATGGGCCCACCCGGAAAAGCGTCAACGCCTGACCGCCCTGCT
The DNA here is from genome assembly GCA_037143175.1 of bacterium. Taxonomy (NCBI): domain Bacteria; species bacterium. The sequence continues at coordinate 60,843 of JBAWZF010000007.1, read as the reverse complement.
GAAGCACTTAAAGGAAACCGGACTGTGGGAGTCGCTCCGCCATATCCAACCCCGACCGGCCTCCATCGAAGCCATAACCGCCATCCACACCGCTTGTTATGTTGACCAGATCCGCCTCGCCAGCAGCACCGGAAAACTGTTTAAACCTGATGAGGTGACACTGGGTTCGCCCGGGACCTACGAAGCCGCTCTGATGGCTGCTGGGGCGGTGCTCACCGCCCTGGACGCAGTGATGCTGCATCAGGTGCAGAATGCCTTCTGCGCTGTCCGCCCCCCGGGGCATCATGCAATGCCGGATCGGGCGATGGGCTTCTGTTTTTTCAACAATGTCGCCATTGGGGCCAGATATCTGCAACACCGGTACGGCCTGCGCAGGATTGCCATTATCGACTGGGATATCCACCATGGGAATGGCACACAAAATGTCTTTTACAATGATCCTTCCGTGTTTTATGCCAGTCTCCACCAGGACTCGCTCTACCCCCCTGATAGCGGGCATGCCTCCGAGACGGGAGAAGGTGCAGGAAAGGGCTTTACACTCAATGTGCCCATGCCTGCTGATGCCACTGACGCGGATTACCAACAGTCCTTTGCCAGGGTGATAATCCCCGCGGTCGCAGGATTTCAGCCTGAGTTCATCCTCATCTCCGCGGGGTTCGATGGGCATCGAGATGACAAACTGGCCGCCGCAACCCTCACAGAGCAGGGATTTGCCAGGCTTACCCAAATGACCATGGAACTGGCTGATGTCTGCTGCATGGGCCGTTTGGTTTCTGTTCTGGAGGGCGGCTACAGTCTTTCGGGGCTCACGGCTTCTGTCGAAGCGCACCTCAGGGTGTTAATGGGACAGAAAGTGCTGGAGCAGGAATAATCACCCCGCCTCCTTCATCCCGATAGTCCACATTATCCACAGGAGTCGGTGTCCCCCACCAGTTTCCTGAGGCAAACAAAGTGCCGGCCCCGACGAACGACATCTGGTAAGCGCCATTTCCATAGAGGGCATTCAAACCAGAGTCCGATGTCCCGCCGCCCGCCATGCCGAAGTCATAGATACTGTCCCAAGGCGCCAACGTCTGAAAATTAACCCCATTGGCCACGTTGTCGGCAATTCGATTCCCCCTCGCGACAATCGTGGAGTTGAGGCCGGAATTGAGATCAAGGAACACGCCACCCGCACCATTCCGAATCAGCCGATTATTCACAAAATCAGCAGTGACCACCCCGCCTGAAACCAGTATCGCATGAATCCCGTCGGAGTGATTATCACTGGCCTCCATGTTGTCAAAGGAGACGTTGACACTGTTGTAACCGTATATATCAAGAAAAGCTCCCGCTCCACCGTTGGCATTGGCCATGATATCCGACAATGTGATTGTGGCATCGACCGTAAAGGCTTGCAGGGAAATGCCATCCCCGCTGTTGCCGGTTACCGTATTCTGTCCCAATGTAATATCAGTCAGGGGAACCGACCCGACCTCGATATCAATCCCGGCCCCCCGGGCACTTACGATCCGGTTATTCCATACCGTTGCTGCAAAGACAGGGATGCTGAATGCGTTCATTTCAATCCCGGCTGAAGCGGATCCATTTCCGCGAATCGTGTTATTCACAATCATCACGTCTGACACATTTTCGCCAAAGATAACAGGGCTGGATGAGGGGACGCCTGCCGGCTGGATGAGCTCAAACCCTGTCACCATGACATGATTGGCCAAAGTGATTGCCGGCCGCCCCCCACCCCCATTTACGACCGGAGAAATGCGGCCTTGGAATATTCCATGTCGCCCATAGATAGGTGCCCCGGATCCCCACAGGGTGATTCCTTCTTGCAACACAACATTTTCTCGGTACTGCTGAGCGGCATCATTCACATAAACCAGACTGCCTACCGCATTTTGAACGCCAGTGTTAATTTGGCGATAGGGATTTTCCCAGGTTCCATTTTGCAGCCCGCTCCGATTGTCATCATCCACAAACGTCACATCCGTCGCCAATAATTCAGTGTGGTCCTTGCGATCATGTGAGACCAACACTTTCTCCAGAACCCTGCGATCCGCAACCACTTCCCCGGGTTTCGACACAGTGGTACGGACGTGTAAATCACGGACAACCATCTCTGTCATCCGGGAGGCAAACGGAGCTCGCGTACCCGTCATTTTAAACCCGTCCAGAGCACCTGCAAAGGGATTCTGACCCCGGCTCAATCGCGCCAGATTAAAGGGCAACGCCGCGCGAATCCCAACGGAATACCGTGACCCAAAGAGCTTCTCATCTTCCACCCAGCCGGCATCCAGATACACGGCGGGAACCGGCCGGACTTCAAGGCGGCCCTTCAGTCCGGCAATATCATCGCCATAATGGGCATGATAGTCATAAGCCCCGACAAACACTTTTACATCGGCATAATCTTTAAGAAGCGGGATGGGCAGCAGCGACCCGATTTCGGCATCAAATCCATCCATCGCACGTTCGGCAGTCCTGTAATGCTGAAGGGTTTTGAAATTGTAAGAATCCGTAATCTCGTAACCATATTGACTGATAACATGCCCTTGCGCCGTTGGCGCGTACCAGTACTCAGTATGTTCCTGGCTGGTGCCGGGTGTCACCATATAGGTATCCGCCGTTTTTTCACCCTGTTCCGGAAAATAATAGTTGGCACGGGCATCCAGCCATTGGCTCAAAAACTCTACGCCGCATCCGCCTTGATTAAAGGTGTTGTCGAGCGTGGTAGTGCGTCGGTCATAGAACAGGTTACCCCCGAGAATAATGCTTTTATCCGGGAAGAGATGACGTCCCCCCAGCCCGAAATTGAACTCCCGGGCCTCATCGTCATTCCATGACCCCCGCGGGTTGATAAAAACCAGATCCGTCCTGCGTTGATAAATCGGAATCAGAATATCCCCGAAGGTTTCGGTCTGCTGGTCACCAAAATGGACCCCTACATTCAACTGGCCGGAGGGGAGCGCTTGGCTCCAGGGCGTTGCAGAAGGGTCCGGTTCGACCTGAGCTGCCATCCCGGCGCCAGCTGCGGCCAGAGAGACCGCGCACACACACACACCCATTAGAGCGCCCGACAAAGCATTTAAGCGTTTCATGAACAGCACTCCTCTTGCTCACCGCCAAACCTGCAGTGACACACCGTCAGGACAAGCGATTGCGGTAATCGTCATATCCGAATCGGCGAACAACCTCGATGTCATCCCGATCCGGATGGTAAATTGCAATCGCAGGTAAGCCGACCCCGTTAAACGTGTTGTTTTTAACCATGGTGTAATGAGCCATATCGGTAAAGATCAATTTATCGCCGATCGCGAGTGGCGCCGCAAACGAATAATCCCCGATCACATCCCCCGCGAGACATGTCATTCCACCAAGCCGATAGGTGAAAGGCTGCTCCCCCGGGGTTCCCGCCCCAACTATTCCCGGGCGATACGGCATCTCGATGACATCAGGCATGTGAGCGGCCGCCGAAGTATCCAGAATGGCGATGTCGATTTCATTGTGCACGATGTCCAAAACAGAGGTGACAAGCACCCCGGTATTCAAGGCAATGGCTTCGCCGGGTTCCAAGTAGACTTCGAGATGGGGATATCGCGCGCGAAACTCATTGATCACCCGGCACAACAGATCGACATCATAATCCGACCGTGTGATGTGATGCCCCCCGCCAAAGTTTATCCACTCCAGCCCGCTGAAATATTTGCCGAATTTCGCCTCCACCACGGGCAGGGTCCGCGCCAATGCATCCGCATTCAATTCACATAAGGTGTGGAAGTGTAGTCCTGACAAACCGGATAGCTCCTGCCCTTCAAACTGGTCCAGGGTGATCCCCAGCCGTGATCCTGGCGCACAGGGATCATACAGTTTTACTTTCACTTCGGAGTGCTGAGGATTGACCCGTAATCCGCATCGGACAGACTTGCCCGATTGACTCACCTTCAGCTTGAACTGATGCCATTGCGCAAACGAATTAAATACCAGGTGATAAGCATAGCCCAAGAGTTCATCGAATTCATCTGCCCGATAGGCAGGAGCATAAACGTGCACCTCACGACCAAACTCCTCGAAGCCAAGACGAGCCTCATTCAGGGAACTCGCGGCAATGCCCGGCAACACCTTCCGGATCTGAGGAAAGGTGCTGAACATGGAAAACCCTTTCAGGGCCAGAAGGATTTTACATCCCGTCCGCCGCTGAACTCCATCGAGTCGCTCCAGGTTGGCCGCCAGTTTCGACTCATCCACCACATAACAAGGGGTCACCAGTTTACGCACATCCATGAGTCATCTCCGCCATTACTCCACTGGTTCCAATAATTCCATGCCTACTTCAACCGCAATCGCGCGGCCGATGATATCCACATTGAGCACCACTTTGGTTTTACCTTTGACCAACTGTACCACCCCTTCCAGCCCCTGGAAAGGACCGCTCTTGATCATAACACGCCGTCCGGACTGGAAGGCCGCCGAGGCATCCAGAGTGGGGTCGATCGCCAAGGCCTGGCGTATCTGTTGTAATTCTTTATAAAACTGCTCCTGATTATCAACCGGGAGGATACGAACGACCATATTACTCTTCAACACAGTGAGCTTATGATCCTGGGAGAAGCGAAGGAATACATAGCCTGGAAAAACCGGCTTATGAACCGTCACTTTGCGCCTCTGATAAATTTTGGTTTCCTCACGAACAGGCAAATCACACTCCACACCGTGAACCTCGCAGTAGCCCGCCATTTTCTTTTCACAGCGCGGCTTGACATACAAAACATACCAAAGCACTTCGCCGGAAGAAACGAGGCCATCGAGCATCTGAACATCCATTACTAATACCCCCTCGAATAAAAAAAGACGCCGACATCTCTATCGGCGTCTTCTGACATGAGGAATTCTCCCGGAAGAATCATCCTCACAATGGAAAAAGGACTTATGACTCCTTTTTGACATCCCCGGCAACAGGCTCATCGTTACCCGCCGCAGCGTCTTTTGCCTTACGCCCCTTCTTCACAATGACAAGATCGACCCATTCCAGAATCGCCATCTCGGAGCTATCGCTCCCACGACGACCAACTTTGGTAATCCGGGTGTAACCACCCAAACGATCCTTGTACTGAGGAGCAATGGTGTCAAAAAGCTTGAGCATTGGCTTGCGGTGACGCAGCACTGCCAAAACTTTCCGCTTACCTTGCAACATTTTCTCAGGCTTTCCAGAAGCGATGGCGCGCTTCGCCACTGTCACCATCTTCTCTGCCAACGCACGGGCTAACCTGGCCTTGGGCAAGGTTGTCTTTATCCGCTGTTCTTCAATAAGACTGCCGACCATGGACATCATCAGCGCTTTACGCGCTTCTGCAGGCCGACCCAATTTCACCATATTTTTTCTGTGACGCATTGCTGACTCCCGACATCCTTACGCCGCGCATGGAACTTCATCCACATCCCGGTCGTTCACTTTCATCAATTCAGCGCGAATTCCAGATAGGACTATTCGCTATCTTTATTGGCTTCAAGCCCTCTCATGGCTTTCACCAGATCCTCGTCGAATTTCATCCCGAGGCTTAACCCGAGATCCGTTAATTTGGCCTTAATTTCATTCAGAGATTTTTTGCCAAAATTACGATATTTCAGCATCTCAGCCTCTGACTTTTGGGCCAAATGCCCGACGGTCGTGATATTGGCGTTGTTCAGACAATTGGCCGCACGAACGCTCAACTCAATTTCATTAACGCTCATGTTGAGGGTCTTAAGCATCTGATCACGCTCAAGATCAACCTTGGCTTCCACATCCTCAAACTCAACCACATTCTTATCGTAGTCAACGAACACATCAAGGTGGTGGCGCAACACTGCGGCCGAAACAGTCAACGCATCATCAGGAGAAATACGACCATCCGAGGTCACTTCCATAATGAGTTTGTCATAATCCGTCCGCTGACCCACGCGGGTGTTTTCGATAAAGAAATTCACGCGTTTGACAGGAGAAAAAATCGAATCAATCGGAATACGACCGATATCCTGATTGTCCTTCTTGTTCAACTCGGCAGGGCAAAAGCCACGCCCGACCCGAATTTCCAAGGTCATATCCAGAACCCCGTCCGAAGCCAGCGTCGCGATGTGTTGATTGGGGTTTAACACCTCAATGGTCCCATCGGTTTGAATATCTCCCGCCTTGACCTCACGGGCACCCTTTACTTTCAGGTGCAAAAGGCGAGACTCACGGCTCTGCGCCTTGAGTAACACCTTTTTAAGGTTCAGGATAATATCCGTCACATCTTCCACAACCCCTGGTAGCGAGCAGAACTCATGAGGAGCCCCCTCAATCCGCACCGATGAAATTGCAGCTCCCTCCAGGGAAGACAACAACACCCGGCGCAAAGAATTCCCAATGGTGCGCCCATAGCCCACTTCAAGCGGCTCGGCAACAAACCGCGCAAACGTTGGCGTGGCTGAAGCTTCGTCCTTTACTAACCGCTTGGGCATCTCGAATTTGCTCAGTCTGATTGGCATGATTCAGTCCTTCCCCGGAAACAGTTTCACCATTCCCCGGCACGAATATCTTTACTTAGAGTACAATTCAACGATCAACTGTTCATTGACCAACGGCGCAATTTCTTCACGTGTAGGAATGCGAATCACTTCACCCTTAAGCGCATCCTTATCCAGCGTCAACCAGGAAGCAGCTTCCCGCCCCTTGGCATCCACCACTCGCTTCACGGCTTCCTGACTTTGTTTGCGCCCCTTAACTTCAATCTTGTCGCCCACTTTCAACGTCATGGAAGGCACATCCGCACGACGGCCATTGACCGTGAAATGCCCGTGCAAAACAAGCTGTCTTGCCGCACGTCGCGAAGCTCCAAAGCCAAGACGATAAGCCAGATTATCAAGCCGCATTTCAAGCAACTGCAACAACATCTCGCCTGTTACGCCACGCTTGCTCGCCGCTCGCTCGAAGAAAAGCTTGAACTGCCCTTCGCGCAAACCGTAAGAACGACGCAACCGTTGCTTTTCACGCAACTGAACGCAATAATCCGTCTTCTTGGAAGGACGCGCGCCGTGCATACCCGGGGCCGGACGCCCGGTTTCAATAGGACACTTTGCCATACGGCAACGATCCCCCTTCAAAAACAGCTTCATACCTTCACGGCGACAAAGCCTGCATGCTGGTCCAGTATATCTACCCATTCGAATTCTCCTGTTCTCTACAAAATCTGCCTTTAGACGCGGCGACGTTTGCGAGGCCGGCAACCGTTATGCGGCATCGGCGTCACATCTTTGATCATGGTGAGGTTCAAGCCGGCAGACTGCAATGCGCGAATCGCTGATTCACGTCCCGCACCCGGCCCCTGAACACGAACTTCAACTTCCTGCATACCCCGGGCAACCGCTTGCCGCGCCACTTCCTGCGCCACCACACTGGCGGCAAAGGCGGTACTCTTACGGGATCCCTTGAATCCCGCACGACCTGAGGTGCTCCACGCAATCACGCCACCCTTACTGTCTGAAACTGAAATGATTGTATTGTTGAATGTCGCCCGAATATGGACGATACCAAACGGCACCACACGCCCTGCACGGACACGCTGCTGCCGAACTGGCCGAGCCGCACCATCGGGGCCTCCCGCCAAAGCGTCCGGAATCGGAGCCCCAGCGGCCTCCGGCTTGGCGCCAACTTTTTCTTCAACTTTTTCTTTAACGTCTGCCATTGCGAACCCGTACCTCTTTTATCACTACTGTTTGTTACTGCTTCGCGGCCGCCCGCGCCTCTTTACCGCGAACTGCACCCACCGTGCGCCGTGGCCCCTTGCGAGTCCGCGCGTTAGTGCTCGTGCGCTGGCCCCGAACTGGGAGTCCGCGCTTATGACGAATACCACGGTAACTTCCGATACTGATCAGACGACGAATGTTCTGTGCCACTTCGCGGCGCAAATCACCCTCAATCCGGTAAGTATTTTGAATCACATTAATAATTCGAGCCAACTCTTCATCCGTCAGATCGTCGGCCTTCTTGACCGGGTCAATCTTGGCCTCGTCAATCACTTGACGGGCGTTGGTTGGTCCAATTCCATAGAGATAGCGCAAGGAATACTCAATGCACTTCTTTCCGGGTATATCAACACCTAATATTCTGGGCATCCCAAATTCTCCTTAACCTTGACGCTGCTTATGACGTGAATTGGTGCAAATCACCCGCACCACACCCCGGCGGCGCACAATTTTGCAGCGCTCACAAATCCTCTTGACTGAACTTCTGACCTTCATCCTCTGTCTCCATTCCAAAAATAGCTAGCCAATTTATCAATGGCCTTACCTGTTGTCCATCCCAAAATTCAAATTTAACAACGGATTTACACCGCCGTCAAAATTTCGGGGCCATCCTCACAGATCGCCACCGTATGCTCAAAATGTGCTGATGGCCTGTCGTCTGCTGTACGCACTGTCCAGCCATCTCCCAACACATTAACGGCACTCCCCCCCATGTTGACCATGGGTTCGATCGCCAGTGTCATACCCACCTTCAATTTGGGCCCGGCCCCTGCCGTTCCGAAATTCGGAATCTGCGGATCTTCATGTAACTTCCGCCCGACCCCATGCCCGACAAAGTCTCGAACTACCGAAAACCCTGCCTGCGTAACAACGGCCTCCACCGCGTGGGATACATCGCCCAAGCGCTTTCCGGCGCGCGCCTTTTCTATTCCCGCCGCCAACGCCTGCTCGGTAGCACGCACTAACCTGACCACATCAGGATCCGTCACGCCAACCATCACCGTCGTTGCCGTGTCACCCACAAACCCACCAAACATCACACCGACATCAAGGCTTACAATCTGACCGATTTCAATTCTCCGATCACCCGGTATGCCATGGACCACTTCAGCGTCGATCGAAATACAAATATTCCCGGGATATCCCCGATACCCCAAAAAGGCACTCTTGGCTCCCATGGCGGCAATTAATTGAGCCGCCTTATCATCTAACTCACGAGTGCTTATCCCCGGAGACACAAGCCTAGCAATTTCTTCTCTTACACATGCCGCGATGCGACCGCTTTCACGCATCTTGCGAATCTCATCCCGATTCTTGAGAATGATCATGAAGCAATCAACGGTTTAGCCACTGCCAAAATTTCAGAAACCGTTGCCTGCCTCTGCCTAGCGGAATCTACTCGCACCAGAACGCCTTTTTTCTCGTAATAAGAAATGAGGCTTTCTGTCTGCTTCGTATATACCTCTAAACGATTGAGAATGGTGGCCTCACTGTCATCGGCCCGCTGATATAATTCGCCACCGCACAGGTCGCAAATGCCCTCTGATTTCGGCGGAATGTTAATCACATGGTAACTTTGCCCGCACTTCCGGCATACCCGGCGTCCCGTTAAGCGAGCCATCAAAAGCTCTCGAGGCGCATCCAGGAGAAACACTTTATCAACTTTCGAAACATACCGGGATAACGCTTCATCCAACAAGCGGGCCTGATCAAGAGTTCGCGGAAAGCCATCAAACATATAAGCTAAATCGCGCGCCCCACGTTCAAGCCGCTCCCCGACAATTCCAACAATGACGTCATCAGGGACCAACTCCCCCCGCTTCATGTAACCCTCAGCCTGACGGCCAATCACGGTGCCATTTTTCACGGCCTCTCGCAACATATCCCCGGTGGACACATGAATAAAAGCGCTCTCATTGCGAATCCCTTCAGCAATGGTCCCCTTACCCGCTCCAGGCGCCCCTAATAAAATAATTGTTTTCATAGCAACGATAACTCCAACACTGCGCTGATTATCTCCGACCGTGCAGTTTCCCTTTATGCAAGAAACCGTCGTAATGGCGCATGAGAAGATGTGATTCCACCTGGCGCATCGTGTCCAACATGACACCGACTGTGATCAACAAACTTGTTCCTCCGAAAAAGGATGAAACCAACCAAGGAACCCCAAACTGGCGGTTCATCACCGAGGGAATCACAGCAATAACCGTCAAGAAAATGGCCCCGGCCAAGGTAATCTTTGTCATGGTCATATCAAGAAATTCAGCTGTTGGCCCCCCTGGACGTACTCCGGGGACATATCCACCATATTTCTTCAAGTCGTCAGCGATTTGAACGGGGTTAAACTGCGTTGCCACCCAGAAATAGGAGAAAAACAAAATCATCACCCCGTAGAGCACCATATACAATACAGTGTCCATCGTGATCATGTTTGCCAGATTCTGGGCAAAATCACCGGGTATGCGCCGCAATAAAATTGCGGGAAACATGAGAATCGATTGAGCGAAAATAATCGGCATGACGCCTGAATAGTTAATCCGCAGCGGCATAAACGTACTCTGCCCGCCATATACCTTGCGACCAACGACACGCTTCGCATACTGAATTGGGATCTTGCGCTGCCCCTGGGTCAGAAGAATTGTGCCGGCAACGACTCCAAACAGGGCAATCAGGAGAACAATCAGGAATACCGGATTGAATTGCCGGATCCCATCCTCACCCACGTGAAACATCTGGATCACATAGGCCACTGCCGCCGGCAACCGGCTAACAATTCCTTCAGTAATGATAAGGGAAATACCATTTCCAATTCCGCGCTGTGTGATCTGTTCCCCCAACCACATGATGAACACAGTTCCTGTGGTCATCGTAACGATGGTCATCAGCTTAAAGCCCAATCCGGGGTTCAGAACGAGATTAACCCCCTCAGGCAACCCCAACATGGCGGGATTTTCAAGAGTAGCGGCCATAAACCAACCCTGAATCACGCACAGAAACACCGTCAGCATGCGAGTATATTGCGTGATTTTCTGGCGGCCCGTATCCCCTTCCAGTTTCAACCGCCCCAGCGCGGGCACCACCGCGCTAAGGAGTTGAAGAATGATGGAGGCGCTGATATAGGGCATAATTCCGAGAGCACCCACAGCGCAATTGCTTAAAGCACCGCCACTGAACATGTCCAGCAGGCCCAGTACACCGCCACCTGAACTTTTTTCAATGTCAGAAACAACACGCTGCAACGCTACTGCGTCCACTCCAGGAGTTGGAACATGAGCCACCAAGCGGCAAATGAAAATAAGGCCCATCGTAAATAATATACGATCCCTCAACTCAGGAATTTTAAAACTATTTTTAAACGCAGAAAGCATGTCGCAATCTCATTTCCCTTACGTAACAATCTCACAAACGCCGCCAGCGGCCTCAATTTTAGCTTTTGCTTCAACACTAAACTTATGGGCCTTAACGGTCAGTTTTTTCGTGATCGTACCTGTACCCAGAATTTTAATGCCATCTGCGCCCCCATTCGCGAGCCCTTTTGATTTCATCAAATCAGGCGTCACCTCGGAACCAACAGCAAAGATATTTAGCTCCGCAACGTTCACCGGGAGAAATTCTTTGCGAGAAATATTCGTGAAACCCCGTTTCGGGATTCGTCGAATCAGGCGCATTTGTCCACCCTCGAACCCAAGCTTATGCTTGTGCCCTGAACGCGCATACTGCCCTTTGTGCCCACGACCTGATGTTTTACCAAGTCCTGAAGCCACTCCGCGACCAAGACGCTTTCTTGATGATTTAGCGCCTGTCGTATTTTTCAATGAATGTAAGTTCATCGTGTATTCCACCTATCGGATCAAATGATTAGTGATTAGTTCTGACGAGCCGCCATGATCTCATCACGAGATCGCAGGGACTCTAACGCGTTGATGGTCGCCTTAACCACGTTAACCTTGTTTCCGCTACCGAGCGACTTGCCGAGAATATCATGTATTCCGGACAACTCCAAAACAGCGCGCATCCCGCCACCAGCAATAACACCGGTACCTTGTGAAGCCGGCTTCAACAAAATATACCCGCCGTCACACTGCCCCGTTACCTCATGAGGGATAGTCCGGTCTTTGAGCGTCACATGAATCATGCTCCGACGGGCAATTTCCCCGCCTTTTCGGATTGCATCGGCAACTTCGTTCGCCTTACCAAACCCGTATCCGACCATTCCATTCCGATTGCCGACCACGACAATCGCGCTGAAGCTAAACCGGCGTCCGCCTTTAACCACTTTTGCACAGCGGTTGACAAACACCACACGCTCCTCAACTTCGCCACCCGAGGAGTCTGAATTATTATCCGCCCTTGTTCGTTCTTTTATCACAGTGTGCTCTTGCTTTCTAGGGCTAGAATTTAAACCCTGCCTCACGTACGGCATCGGCAATTGCCTTAACCCGGCCATGATACTTATATCCACCGCGGTCAAACACAACGTTTTTGACGCCTATTTCCATGGCAATTTCCGCCAACCGCTTTCCAAGCAACTTGGCGCCCTCGGCATTTTTCTTGCCGACACCATCTTTACCAGATGATGACACCGCCGCCAGCGTCACTCCTTTATCATCATCCACAAGCTGAACATAAATATGCTTGTTGGAGATCATTACACACAAACGTGCGCGCTCTGAAGTTCCCGCGATGTTCTTGCGAATTCTCGAGTGCCTGCGGGCACGATTTTCTTTTCGATCCACTGTTTTCATACGTTAGGCCACCGTCTTACCGGCCTTACGCCGGACATGTTCGCCCTTATAACGGATTCCCTTGCCCTTGTAAGGCTCAGGCGGATAATAGGAACGAATACGCGCCGCAACATCACCGACGAGCTGCTTATCCGCGCCCCCAACCGTTATTACACTATCCTTAACTGCTACTGTAATGCCCGCTGGCGCTTCATGCACCACCGGACTTGAATACCCGATATTCATCGTGAGCTTGCTTCCCTGCACAGCCGCACGAAATCCGACACCCTGAAGTTCAAGTTCAATCGAATAACCCTTGTCCACGCCAAGAACCATATTCGCGACCAAACTGCGGCCCAGCCCATGGAAACTTCGTCCACGCACTGTATCTTCATCCGTACTCACGATGATGTTCGAATCTTTCACTTCCGCCTTGATGGACGGAGGAAGTTTCGTCACCAAGTCACCTTTAGGACCTTTGGCCGATACCGTCCCGCCACTTACGAGGACTGATACGCCCTTAGGTATGGCTATCGGTTGTTTGCCGATTCTAGACATTCTCTTCCCCTATTTAAATTATGTTACCTGTAATCCACTGAATTACAGCAATTCCGGAAACACCTGATTTTACCAGATTTGGCAAAGCAATTCTCCGCCAACGCGTTTCCGCCGTGCTTCATTATCCGTAACAATTCCCGAGGGAGTACTCAAAATTGACACCCCCATACCGCCCAACACCAGGGGGATCTCATCAAACCCCACATAGCGCCTAAGCCCTGGCTTGCTCACCCGACGCAATCCTCTGATGGTAGGGCTCCGGTTGGAATCATACTTCAATACCACTCGCAACACTTTTTCACGGCCTTGCCCCTCAACTGTAACGTCGCGGACATAACCTTCCTTCTTCAAAATAACCGCAATCTCGCCCTTCATTTTAGAATGGCTGATGTCAGTCGTTTTCAACCCCGCACCCGATGCGTTCCGAATGCGATTCAACATGTCACTGATAGGATCCGACAAACTCATAGGCTCTCCAATTTACCAGCTCGCCTTAATTACTCCGGGGATCATCCCCGTTGATGCCAGTTCCCGGAAGCAAATACGGCAAACCTGGAACTTACGCATAAAAGCATGTCGTCGCCCGCAGCGTTTACAGCGGTTGTAGCGGCGTGTGCTAAATTTCGGCGTGCGGCTCGCCTTGACTTCCTGTGATTTCTTAGCCAAAAGAACGTCCTCCTTGCCGTGTTCTACTTAGTCGGCTTCATGAATGGAATACCGACCATCGTGAGCAGTTCACGAGCCCGTGCATCCGTTGACGCCGATGTGACAATCGTCACGTTCATTCCCTGCACCCTTTTTACATCATCCGGGTCAATTTCAGGAAAAATAGACTGCTCCTGAAGACCAAAGGTGTAGCTTCCCCGTCCATCAAACCCTTTTACCGGCAATCCCCGAAAATCTCGAATTCGGGGTAATGAGGCATGGATCAGTCGATCCATGAATTCATACATCCGATCACCACGAAGGGTTACCTTCGCTCCTACCGGCATGCCTTGGCGCAACTTGAAATTTGAAATACTCTTGCGCGCCTTGGTGATGACTGGTTTCTGACCGGAAATTTTTCCCAAATCATCAGAAATAGCCCGGATCTGATCTTTGTCGACCGTTGAATTGAAGCCCATATTAATGGCCACTTTCAACAGTCGAGGCACATCCATTACATTCTTGCACCCAAGCGATTTCATCAGCGCCGGCACAACTTCTTGTTTATATTTCGTCTTAAGTCCCGTCATAGACCACCTTACGAGTCAAATGCTTGACTGCATTTCTTGCACTTGCGGATCCGCTTGTCACCCTCGGCCACACGCTTTACGCGGACCGCCTTCTTGCACTGCGGGCAGTAGACCATCAAGTTGGCAATAGCAATGGAAGATTCCTTCTGCACAATGCCCCCCTTCGGATTATCCTGAGATTTCCGAAGATGCTTGGTCACCATGCAGAGCCCCTCAACAATTGCCCGATGCTTCCCAACAACAACTTGAAGCACCTTTCCCTGCTTACCTTTGTCCCGGCCTCGTGTGGCCACAACGATATCGTTTCGTCGGATATTCATAGATTCCTCTTTTACAACACCTCAGGTGCGAGTGAGACAATTTTCATGTACTTCTCACGAAGCTCACGCGCCACCGGGCCAAAAATACGAGTCCCGATCGGGTTAAGCTTTTCATCCACAAGCACCACCGCGTTGTTGTCAAACCGAAGAGCCGATCCATCAGGACGGCGAATCGGCTGGCATGTCCGGACAATAATTGCCCGACAAACCTGCCCTTTTTTTACCAATCCCGTCGGCTGGGCTTCTTGCACCGCAACCCGGATCAAATCACCGATGTGAGCATACATCTTGCGCTGCCCGATAATACGAAAGCAACGCACCCGCCGCGCTCCGGTATTGTCTGCAACATCAAGGTTTGTTTCTTCTTGAATCATGGTCGTTCACCCAGTTACTGGCGTTTAGCTGTTTCAACAATTTCGACGAGACGCCACCGCTTAAGCTTACTCAACGGCCGCGTCTCAACGATCCGCACCTTATCGCCAACTTTAGCTGCGTTCTCTTCGTCATGCGCATGATACTTCTTAGCCTGCGTCATCTCTTTCCCATACAGGGGATGACGAGTCGTCCGCTCCACACGCACCACAATGGTCTTTTGCATCGCCGAACTGACAACAATTCCAGTGCGTTGTTTGCGAAGCGCTCGATTGGTTTCCATGTCTACCATAATCATCAACCTTGCTGGCGACGCCGTTCACTCATTACCGTCTGCGCCCGGGCAATATCCCGACGTAAGCTTGTAATACGTGACGGCTGCTCGATCTGGCTCGCCGATTTACGAATCTTCAACGTGCGCAATTCTTTCTCCATATCAGAGCATTGCTGCACGAGTTCTTCTTTGTTATTTTCTCTCAGTTTAGCGGCCTTCATATCGTCCGCACCCCTGTCCTATTTGGCCCGTATTAGTGGTGCCGTTTAACAAACATTGTCCGAATCGGCAACTTCGCCGCCGCCAGACGCAACGATTCCTTAGCCAATTGCTCTGAAACACCGTCCACTTCAAACATCATTGTTCCAGGCAAAATGACAGCAACCCAGAATTCCGGATCGCCTTTCCCCTTGCCCTGCCGGGTTTCAAGAGGCTTTTTACTCACAGGCTTGTCTGGGAAAATGCGCAACCACACTTTACCACGTCGCTTCATATTGCGATTCATGGCGACGCGGCACGCCTCAATCTGGTTGGCTTTAACCCAAGCCCGATCAAGTGCTTTCAACCCATACTCACCAAATGCGAGAGAATTTCCTGACTGAGCGTTTCCCTTACGAGATCCACGTTGCACCATACGGTGCTTAACGCGTTTAGGCATAAGCGGCATTAGAACGTCCCCTCACTGCCTTCTCCGGCTCGTCTTTTTCTTTGCAAATCCATGTTTTCACGCCAATCTTACCAGCGGTAGTCTGCGCCTCGGCAAACCCGTAATCAATATTTGCACGCAAGGTATGCAGGGGAATCGTTCCCTCTTTATACCATTCAACGCGCGAAAGTTCAGCGCCACCCAGACGGCCAGACACTTTGATACGGATGCCTTTAACACCCAACTCCATCGCCATTTTGATGGCGCGCTTCATAGCTCGCCGGAATGAAACGCGACGCTCCATTTGAAGCGCCACACTCTCGGCGACTAACTGGGCATTGGTGTCAGGACTCCGGATCTCGCGGATCTCAAGATAGATTTCCTTGCCGGTCAACTTCGCGATTTCTTCGCGAATACGATCAAGATCCTGCCCCTTACGGCCAATAACAATGCCAGGTCTGGCGGTACAAATAGTTACCCGAACGCGATTTGCATAGCGCTCGATAATGATCTCGGCAACCGCCGCTGCATCAAGACGTTTCTTTACGAGATCACGGATCGTCAGATCCTCATTCAGCAGGGTGCCAAATGTGCGCTTGTCCGCAAACCAGCGCGACTTCCAGGCCTTGCTGACCGCAATCCTTAATCCAATCGGATTGATTTTCTGTCCCAAAACGATGCTCCTTTCACGTCATCCGGTATTTACCGGTCACTTTCCATCCGACAACACGATCGTAATATGGCTAGTCCGTTTCCGAATTCGGCTCACCATGCCGCGCGATCTCGCCCAAAAGCGTTTCATCGCAGGCCCTTCACCAATCGTGGCCTCTTTAACCCGCAGATCGTCAGCCAATAGCTTGGCATTGTTTTCAGCATTTGCTACAGCCGAACGAATGGTCTTTTCCAACTGCTTCGCCGCCTTACGCTCACTGAATTCAACCTTTTTAATCGCTTCAGCCACAGGCATACCTTGGATCGCCCGAGCCATATCACGCGCTTTCCGCGGTGACAACCGAACATATTTGGTTATTGCTTTAACTTCCATTAACTCGCTCCTAGTTCTTCGATCCGGCTGCCAAAACTGCCCGATCCTGAACTTTGGGTAACTTCCGGCTCATGTTTTGAATCACCGCACCAGCGATGGCCCAACGCGAATCCACAACTCGAACCGTCGTCACGGAATGATCCCCATTTATCACATCAAACATCAACCCAGGCTTTACCCCGTCTCGATGCCCTCCGTTGAGGATTACCATGCCCAACTCTTTGTTAACATCCAAAATCAGATAGTTCTTTTCCCTCAACGTCGCAGATCCGCCCGGCAACACACCGGTCGCATCCTCCGCCTCACAAGCTCGGGTTTCAAGCCTCGCTTTTAAATAATCAATCTCAATCTTTGCAGCAACCAATGCTTCACTCAGATTCCGTACCTGGCTTTTGATACCCTCATTCAGTTCAGCTTTTCCGGCATCTTCTGACGAAGCCGGTGAATTAACCACAATCCATATAAAAAAGCCAACACTAAAGGAGCCAAGCCGCCATTTAAGGCTGAGCGTTCTCATTCAGTTACTTCGCCACAGTTTTATCCGTATGCGTTCCGTGTTTCCGGAAAATTCGTGTGGGCGCAAATTCACCCAACCGATGACCGACCATATACTCCGTAATATAGACCGGCATATGCAATTTCCCGTTATGAACAGCCAGCGTGTGCCCGACGAATTCGGGCGCAATCATGGAGCGGCGCGACCACGTCTTGACAACGCGCTTCTCGCCTGCACGGTTCATCTTCTCCACACGCTCCAGCAGCTTTTCATCAACAAACGGCCCTTTTTTAAGTGAACGGCCCATGGTTTACTTTCTCCGACTAAGAATAAATTTTTTCGACGCCTTACGTTTCGCCCGAGTCTTCTTGCCCTTCGTGAGCTGACCCCACGGCGTCACTGGGTGACCACCGCCAGACGTACGACCTTCACCACCACCCATCGGGTGATCCACCGGGTTCATCGCCACACCACGAACGGTCGGACGAATCCCCTTCCAGCGCTTGCGCCCAGCCTTGCCAAGCTTAACGCCATTATGATCAATATTACCCACCTGCCCAATTGTCGCCATGCAATTGACATTAATCAGCCGGATTTCACCGGACGGCAGCTTCACGCTGGCATATCCACCCTCACGGGCCATCAACTGAGCCGTCTGGCCTGCACTCCGCACTAATTGCGCCCCGCCTCCGACAGTAAGTTCGATATTATGTATCGACAGGCCAAGCGGAATCTTCGAGAGCGGCATCATGTTGCCCGTCACAGGTTCCACATCTGGACCCGCCATGACAATCGCGCCAACTTCCAGTCCCAAGGGAGCCAGGATATAACGCTTTTCGCCATCGCGGTAGGCCAACAAAGCTATATTGGCAGAACGATTCGGATCATATTCAATCGCCTGAACCTTAGCCGTGATCCCAATCTTGTTCCGTTTGAAATCAATAATTCTGAATTTCCGCTTATGTCCACCACCGCGGTGCCGGATAGTTACCCGGCCGGCAGAATTACGTCCCGCCTGAGATTTTTGAGCCCGAGTCAACGAACGTTCGGGCTTACTCTTTGTAATTTCGTCAAACGTGGAGAGCTTGGTATTACGCAAGCTCGGCGTCGTAGGTTTATAACTTTTAAGCGCCATGTCGTGTGCTTCCTATTCCAAATCGATCTTATCGCCATCCTTCAAGGTTACTACGGCACGCTTCCAATCGGCTTTTTTGCCATAATGAAGCGTCCGCTCCCGGCGTTTCTTGCCATCATAGTTCATGGTGTTGACCTTGACCACTTTGACCTTAAAAAAGTCCTCTACAGCCATTTTAATTTCCAGCTTATTGGCTGCCGGATCCACTTTAAAAAGATACTTATTCTGAGCGGCTAGCAATGTCCCCTTTTCGGTGATATGCAGGCCTCGCACCGCTGAAAGCGCATTTTTCATGATTTCCTCCCTGCTTCACCCTCAAGCCGCGAACGCACCCCATCCATACCGGCACGCGTTAACACCGTTACAGGATAACGAATCAACTGAAACGTACTAACATCTTTTGCGGTGGTAACTTCAACATTGGTTATATTGCGAAGGGCGCACAACAAATTTTTGTCAAGCGTGTCAACCACCACCAGTGCACCCTTATTCAATCCAAGCGCCTTAAGCAGTGCAGCCGCAGTTTTCGTTTTGGGCTCTGCAAATGAAAGCTGATCCAATACCCGAATACGATCCTCGCGCACCAGGTCACTGAAGGCTCGACGGAAGGCCAACTGCGCCACTTTGTGTGGAACTTTTTTGGCATAACTTCGCGGATGCGGACCGTGGGCCACACCACCACCGCGCCACACGGGCGACTGACGGTAACCCGCACGGGCACGCCCTGTCCCCTTCTGCTTCCACGGCTTCTTGTTACTCCCGGCTACAGCCCCTTTTCCTAAAGTGTCAGCCGTACCGGCGCGTATGCCAGCCTGATAGGCGATGACTACATCATGAACGGCCTGCTGCCCTTTGGTCGTCAACAGTTCATCTGGAAATTCAACTTTTGTCGACGAGGATCCCTTCATATCATAGACTGAAAGCTTGCTCATTTCACCTGCCCTGCCTTCGTCTTCTTCAAGGCTATTCGTACTTCAACCATCGCCCCAACCGGCCCGGGAATCGCCCCTTTCACAAGGATCAAATTCTCTCCGGCACGGAGCTGAACAACTTTTAAGTTTTGCGTTGTTACCCGCACATTGCCCATATGGCCAGGCATGCGCTTACCCTTATGAACACGGCCGGGATATGAACGACAACCAATGGACCCAACGCGACGCTTAGAATGACCACCATGGGTCATCGGACCGCCAGCCATCCCATGCCGACGCACAACGCCCTGAAAGCCACGGCCTTTTGTCGTTCCAATGACATCGACAAACAAGGCGCCTTCCAAAATTGAAGCCGTGATGGTATCACCCACCTTGGTTTCATCACTGGAAGTCACGGGAAACTCGCGTAAGAAACGCTTAGGCGTAACCTTTGCAGCCGTAAACTGTCCGTTATGGGGTTTATTCGCACGCGATGCTTTCACATCATCATACCCAAGCTTGAGCGCATCATAGCCGTCGCAGCCCTTTGTCTTTCGCTGAACGACCACACATGGGCCCACCTCAATTACTGTAACGGGAGTTTGCTGACCTTCGTCACCAAAAACTCTCGTCATTCCAATTTTTTTTCCGAGTATCCCTTGCATGGCTACCTGCTTAAATCTTGATCGTTATATCTACGCCGGCCGGCATGTTGAGCTTCTTCAGCTCATCCACCGTTCTTGCCGTCGGCTCCACAATGTCCAACAACCGTTTATGCGTGCGAACTTCAAATTGTTCCATCGATTTTTTATCGACATGAACACTTCGGTTGACACTATAACTTTCAATGCGCGTGGGCATGGGAATCGGTCCAACGACCCGGGCTCCCGTCCTTTTTGCCGTCTCTACAATATCAGACACTGACTGATCCAGTACCCGATAGTCGTAGGCTTTCAAACGTATGCGTATTCGTTGCTTTTCCATCATTCACTCACCGTTCCAGAAGTTGCTTTTGTATCGCCTCCGGCACCACATCAAAACAGGCCGGCTCCATAGTGTAACTCGCACGCCCCCGGGTTAATGACCGGATAGCAGTAGAGTAACCAAAAAGTTCCGCCAACGGAACCCGCGCATGGATTACCTGCACAGTTTCTTTCCCAACCATATTCTGAACATGGCCGCGCCTGGCGCTCACATCGTTCAGCACATCACCCAGATGCTCTGCTGGAAGTATAATCTCCAGAGACATGATGGGCTCAAGAATTGCTGGTTTTGCGCCCTTAACCGCATCCCGCAATGCCATAACTCCCGCAGTCCTGAATGCCATCTCCGTGGATTCCTGATCGCGAAAATCTCCGCCCACCACTCGCACCTTTACATCCACCAACGAATAGTTGGCAAGGACGCCTGTTGTCAACCCATCACGAATTCCTTCTTCAACACTGGCCCGGAAGGCTGAAGGAATGCGATTCTGAGGAACCTCAAATTTCACCTCGACGCCCGAACCCCGTTCCGCAGGTTCGACATCAAGAACTACTTCTCCAAATTGCCGCTGGCCCCCGATCTCACGATCAAACTGACATGTCCCATGTCCCCTGGCGGTTATGGTTTCCCGATATGAAACCATTGGACGACCGGCATTCGCCTGGACTTTAAATTCACGAAACATACGGTCTTTCAAAATTTCAAGATGCAACTCACCCATTCCACTCAACAGGGTTTGACCGGAATCCGCATCTTTCGAAACTACACAAGTAGGATCTTCGGCTGAAAGCGCGCTTAAAGCTTCAATTAATTTATCCCGGTCGGCCTGGGACTTTGGCTCAATAGCCATTGATATAACCGGCTCCGGGAAACGAATACGCTCAAGCTCAACAGGCATGTTCTCAGCACAAAGTGTATCCCCTGTCGTCACCGTCTTCAGTCCGATAATCGCACCAATTTCACCAGCATGAATGACATCCACATCCTTACGGTCATCGGCATGCAAGAAAACCAGCTTCATCACCCGCTCACGTTTCTTCGTCCGAGGGTTAAAAACATTCTGGCCCTGCTTGATCTGCCCCGAATAGACGCGAACAAAAGCCATCCGCCCCATATAGGGATCACTCATTAATTTAAAAACTAATGCACTTTGAGGTGCCGAATCATCGGCCTCACGCGTCACCAATTCCTTGGTTTTGGGATGCTCCCCCTGAATCGGCGGGACATCCAGCGGCGAAGGGAGAAACTCGACAACCGCATCAAGTAAATTCTGAACCCCTTTATTGCGCAGCGATGAACCACATAAAACCGGCGTAATTTTCTGAGCCAGGGTGGCACGACGCAACCCCGCCTTGAGAATCTCAGAAGACACATCCGGACACTCAAGATAGGCCTCAAGCACCTGCTCGTCATGCTCGGCCAACACTTCAATCATGTTAGCCCGCGCACGCTCGGCATCAACGGCTATTTCGCTGGGAATGGGTAGATATTTCAGAGTGGATCCGAAGGTGGTCTCATCAAAAGAGATCGCCTGCATCGTGACCAGATCAACAATGCCCGCAAAATTCTCCTCACTGCCCCAGGGAATTTGAATCGGTACCGGCAATGCCCCAAGCCGCGTTCGAATCTGTTCAACTACGGCGCCAAAATTAGCCCCGACCCGATCCATTTTATTGACAAAAGCAATCCGGGGTACATGATACCGATCCGCCTGGTGCCAAACCGTTTCAGACTGCGGCTGAACGCCACCTACACCACAGAATACAACAACAGCACCATCAAGCACCCTCAACGATCGCTCAACTTCAACGGTAAAGTCCACATGCCCCGGGGTGTCTATGAGATTAATCTGATGATCTCGCCAAAAACACATGGTCGCCGCGCTGGTTATGGTGATGCCACGTTCTTTTTCCTGCGGCATCCAGTCCATAACCGCAGTTCCGTCATGCACCTCTCCCATACGATGCACACGTCCTGCATAAAACAGAATACGTTCGCTGGTCGTAGTCTTGCCTGCGTCAATGTGGGCAATGACTCCGATATTGCGAACAGCAGATAACGGCTTGAGGCGATCCGCAGCTTCACGCTGACGGGACTCCCCTGCCGCTCCACTTTGTTTATTCTGTTCCAATACAGTTTCCATTTTCGTCTACTAAACAAAACAAGTCCCGCCGCTCGAGAGGCCGACGGGATTTATCAATTTTTAACCACTACCATCGATAATGAGCAAAAGCTTTATTCGCTTGCGCCATCTTATGCGTTTCATCGCGTTTCTTGATCGCATTTCCCTGTTCGGCATATGCATCCAAAATCTCTTGCGCTAAAGCCCGACGCATCGGAACACCTTTTCGCGTCTTGGCATACTGCATAATCCAACGCATGGCCAAAGCCCCTTGGCGATCAGGCGAAACCTCAACCGGCACCTGATACGTCGCCCCACCCACCCGGCGCGACTTGACTTCGACTTTCGGACTCACATTGCTAATTGCCCTTAAAATGATCTCAAGTGGATCGCCATCAGGATGTTTCTCCTGAATGACTTTCAAGGCATCGTATACAATATTAACCGAAACCGATTTTTTCCCCACCTTCATCAGGTGGTTGACGAGCCGGCCAACCAGCTCGCTGTTAAATTTCGGATCCGGGTCAACCGTCCGCCGTACTGCTCTTCGTCTTCGTCCCATGATCTTGCGCCATCCTACGCTTGTTTCGGTGTTTTGACGCCATATTTGGAACGGCCCCTGTGCCGTCCATCAACGCCTAATGTGTCCAAAGTCCCACGAACAATGTGGTAGCGAACACCAGGCAAGTCCTTTACACGCCCGCCACGCACAAGCACAACACTATGCTCCTGCAAATTGTGCCCTTCGCCAGGGATGTAAGCCGTCACTTCCTCGCCGTTTGTCAGACGAACACGCGCTACTTTACGTAACGCCGAATTCGGCTTCTTAGGCGTCTGCGTCTTAACTGAGAGACATACCCCTCTACGCTGAGGACAATTCTTCAGCGCAGGTGATTTGCTTTTATATCGGACCTGTTTACGTCCGTATTTTACAAGTTGATTAATCGTTGGCATAAATTTTTGTTATCCCTTCAAACGCAAAGCGTATAAAGATGCCCTAAGCATCGCCTTCTTGTCAAGCGTTATCCAAGAAGCTCCTTGGCTTTCTTTAACTCTTCACTCTCCTGGCGCAGATCCTCTTCAGGAATTGGCTCCGCCAAGGGCACTAATTTTATATTCCTGAACATAGGGAAGCCTGTCCCGCCAGGTATCAAATGCCCCATGATCACGTTCTCTTTAAATCCGTACAAGGTATCAACACGTCCCAAGGTAGCCGCTTCCGTAAGGACACGCGTAGTGTCTTGGAACGAGGCCGCCGAAATGAAACTTTCAGTTTCCAAGGCTGCCTTCGTAATCCCCAGAAGAGCGGGAGAAGCCTCTGCCGCACGCTTTCCTTCTGCCGACGCTTTCGCATTGACTTCCTGAAAAGCCTGTTTTTCAACTTGCTCACCCCAGAGGAAATCGGTGTCACCGGCATCCGTAATCCGGACCTTGCGCAACATCTGCCTGACGATGATTTCAATATGCTTGTCATTGATCTCAACACCCTGCAGCCGATACACCTCCTGCACCTGATTAACAAGATATTCCTGAAGCTCTTGCGGTCCGCAAATTTCCAGAATTTCCTGAGGCACAATCGGCCCTTCTGTTAATTGCTGGCCCTTTTGCACATAGTCACCTTTATAGACAACAATATGTTTTCCCATCGGGATCAGATGCTGTTCTTCATCATTGGTGACGGAATCGCGAATAAGCAGACATCGCCGTCCGCGTTGATTCGCTCCAAAATCAACAATTCCGTCAATCTTCGCAATTTCAGCAGCATCCTTGGGACGTCGAGCCTCAAAAAGTTCCGCCACACGAGGAAGACCACCGGTGATGTCCTTGGTCTTAGACTCCTTACGAGGCGTCTTGGCAAGCACTTCACCCGCGGTGACTTTTTTGCCGTCCTTGATCATGACGTGGGCGCCGGCAGGAATATTATAGATAGAGGCAGGCTCATTATGGCCATGAGTTACAACGATCTGCGGATGCAAATCCTCTTTATGCTCAAGGACAACGGTTCCCATCAGCCCGGTCGACTGATCTACATCTTTCTTAACGGTCACATTTTCAATGAATCCCTGGAAATGCACCGAGCCCGCCTTCTCGGCCAGAATCGGCACACTATACGGATCCCACTCAATGAAACTTTGCGTTTTCTTGACGCGTCCGCCATCTGCCACCGAGATGAGCGCACCGATCGCAATCGAATGTCGTTCCACTTCTCGACCGGTATCATCAAATACGCATACTGAACCGTTTTTGTTCAATACTACAAAGCTTCCCTGTTCATTCACAACGGTACGCATATTGATGTACTGAATGGTACCATCATGCTTCGAGATGACATGGGGCTGCTTGAACACGGCGCTGGCGGTACCACCAATATGGAAGGTACGCATGGTCAACTGTGTACCGGGCTCACCGATCGACTGAGCGGCAATAATACCAACAGCCGTACCGATTTCGACAGGATTGCCATTTGACAAATCCCGCCCATAGCACTTCGCACAGATACCACGTTTTGATTCACAGGTCAGTACACTCCGGATCCTGACCTTCTCGATATCAGCGTTCATGATAACGTCGGCGACCACTTCATCAATCAGTCCACCTGCCGGAACAATCACTTCGCGCGTCACCGGATTGACAATATCATTGAGCGCAGTACGCCCTTTCAAACGGTCCGCCAGTGACACCATGTTTTCATCGCCTTCACCGATCGCCTTGACTTCGATACCATTAAGGGTATTGCAATCCTGCTCAATAATTCTCACATCTTGAGCCACATCAACCAACTTACGGGTCAGATATCCTGCATCAGCAGTTTTAAGCGCGGTATCAGCCAATCCCTTACGCGCTCCGTGAGTACTGATGAAATACTCCAGAACGCTCAAGCCTTCCCGGAAATTCGAAACAATCGGGCGCTCAATAATTTCACCAGACGGCTTGGCCATCAAACCCCGCATACCGGCCAACTGCCGAATCTGCTGGCGGCTACCACGAGCCTTGGAATCAACCATCATAAAGATCGGATTAGCCTCATCGCTATCGCCATTCTCTTCAATGGCGCGATACATGGCCGTAGACGTTTCGTCAGTGGCCTGCGTCCAGATATCCACGATCTTATTGTAACGCTCACCATCGGTAATGATACCGCGCCGGTATTGACTTTCCACTTCAGCCACCGACTTGTGCGCTCTGGCAATAATCTCTTCCTTTTCAATTGGGATGATCATATCGGACAGACCAATTGAAATTCCAGCCAGGGTTGCGTGCTCAAACCCGATATTTTTGAGACTATCGAGAACCCGCACGGTTTCAGTGTTCCCGCTTGCACGGTAACAATGCCAAATCAATTTACCCAGGAACGACTTATCGCAACACCGATTTACAAACCCAAGGGTACTCGGTAGAATTTCATTAAAGAAGACGCGACCCACCGTCGTCACAAGCATCTTAGAATTAACATCTCCGAACACCGTCTTACGTTGAAAATCTGGATTTTTAAATCGTATCCGATGGTGAATCTTCAACGCACCATCATCATACGCAAGACGAACCTCACTGGCTTCGGAAAAAATCGGAAGGCGTTCCTGCTCAATGGCCTTACCTTCTTTTTTACGACGGGCTTCCTTAATGCGATCTTTTTGCGCTGAAGACGTAAGATAATAAATCCCCAAGGCAATGTCCTGTGTGGGCGTCATCACCGGTCTTCCGCTTGAAGGCGAGAACACATTGTGCGGTGAAAGCATCAACAGACGGGACTCGATCTGAGCCTCAATGGAAAGAGGCACATGCACCGCCATCTGATCGCCATCGAAGTCAGCGTTATAAGCCGTACACACGAGAGGATGAACCTGAATAGCCTCCCCTTCAACCAAAGTGGGCTCAAACGATTGAATGCTGAGACGATGCAGGGTAGGAGCACGGTTTAACATAACCGTCTTGTCCCGCGTAATCTCTTCCAATATCGCCCAAACCTCATCGGACTGCTTGTCGATCAACTTCTTGGCTGAGCGAACGGTATGAGCAACTCCCATCTCTTTCAAGCGACGGATAATAAACGGCTCGAACAAAACGAGGGCCATCTTTTTCGGCAATCCGCACTGATGAAGCTTGAGCTCAGGGCCAACCACAATCACAGAACGCCCGGAATAATCCACGCGTTTCCCAAGAAGGTTCTGACGGAAACGGCCACCTTTACCCTTGAGCATATCACTCAAAGACTTCAGCGGGCGATTGCCTGCTCCGGTGACGGCGCGACCATGACGGCCATTATCAATAACCGCGTCCACAGCTTCCTGTAACATGCGTTTTTCATTACGAATAATGACGTCAGGTGTTTTCAGCTGAAGCAAATTCTTAAGCCGGTTGTTGCGATTGATGACTCGCCGATACAGATCATTTAAATCCGATGTGGCAAACCGCCCGCCCTCAAGCGGAACCAAGGGCCTCAAATCCGGCGGGATCACAGGCATCACTTCAAAAATCATCCATTCAGGACGGGCATTACTTGTCAAGAACCCCTCGAGAACCTTCATTCTCTTGGAAATCTTCTTCCTGATTTGCTTGCTGCGCGTCGTTTCCATTTGCGCATCAAGTTCAACCATAGCCTTTTCAAGATCCAATTTCTTCATCAGATCACGGACAGCTTCAGCGCCGATTTTGGCAACGAAAGCATCACTGTACTTATCCTGAGCTTCCCGATATTCCATCTCACTCAGAAGCTGCTTTTCTTGAAGCGGCGTATCCCCTGGTTCAATGACAACATAATCTTCATAATAGAGAATGCGCTCGAGCGACCGGGCCGTCATATCAAGAACCAAACCGAGCCGGCTGGGAGTACATTTGAAAAACCAAATATGAGATACAGGCACTGCAAGATCAATATGCCCCATGCGTTCCCGGCGGACCCGTGACTGGGTTATTTCCACCCCGCAACGATCGCAGATTACCCCTTTGTGCTTAATGCGCTTGTACTTACCGCAACTGCATTCCCAGTCACGAGTAGGTCCGAATATTCGCTCACAGAACAAACCACCCTTTTCCGGCTTATAAGTACGGTAATTAATGGTCTCCGGGTTCTTAACTTCCCCATGGCTCCACGCCCGGATTGTTTCCGGAGATGCCAATGAGATATTTACGGAATCAAACCCCTCCATAAGGGGCATCCCAAGCCGCTCGCGGGCGGCAGAATTTGTAAAGGTACGTTCCGACATAGGTGACTCAGCGTTACCGCCGCCTCCGTTAAACTCGTTTTTCCTTCGCTTCAGCACGAACATCCAAACCAATAGCTCTTAACTCATTGATCAAGACGTTGAACGACTCAGGGCGATCCGCCTCAAGCACATTCTCACCTTTAACGATGGATTCATAAATCCTCGTCCGTCCAGTGGTATCATCACTCTTGACAGTTAATAATTCCTGCAGAGCATAGGCGGCACCATAGGCCTCAAGCGCCCAAACTTCCATTTCACCGAGTCGCTGTCCACCGTATTGCGCCTTACCACCCAGAGGTTGCTGAGTCACAAGAGAATAGGGGCCCACGGCACGGGCATGAATCTTATCACTTACCAAATGATGCAATTTTAACATGTAGATGTAACCCACAACAACCCGTTGATCAAACGGCTCACCCGTTCGTCCATCAAATAGCTGGGTTTTTCCATCCGAGGGAAGCTTTGCTTCGCTCATTAAGTCATGGATACGCTTTTCAGAAATACCATCGAAAACCGGAGTACTGGCATAGAGCCCAAGTATCTTGCAGGCCCATCCCAGATGAGTCTCCAGAACCTGTCCGACGTTCATACGAGAAGGCACACCCAGAGGATTCAGGACGATATCGACCGGGGTTCCATCGGGAAGAAATGGCATATCCGCTTCCGGAAGGATCCGAGCGACAACACCTTTGTTTCCGTGACGTCCGGCCATTTTATCACCAACAGAAAGCTTTTTCTTACTAGCGATATAAACCCGAACCTGCTTGATGATACCCTGATCAACTTCGTCGCCACTTTCCAGACGATCAATCGCATTCTCAAACTCATGTTCTAGTTCAACAAATTTCTGCTGATGTTCAGCAATAATCTCCTGAATTTTGATCTGAATCGGACTGCTTTCAATCGCAATATGCGCGCTTTCGTTGGCCAATTTACGAAGCAATGTTTTAGTGATTTTGCGATTGGCCGGGATAATGATTTCGCCTGAATCAATATTCACCACATCCAACGGAATCTTTTCACCCAACAGAATATTGCTAAGCGCCTCAGTCAACTGATCAATCAGTTCCTGTTTCTTGCCAGCCTGTTCCTGGGTTACATTTTTAGCCTGCCGCTTACGTTCAGTGGGCGTCATCTTCTCGCGAGCAATATCCACATGAGCCGAGACCTTCACATCCATCACGATCCCATAGGTTCCACTAGGAACCGTTAGCGAGGTATCCCGAACATCTGCTGCTTTTTCGCCGAAGATAGCCCGCAACAATCGCTCCTCAGGGGCCAATTCAGTTTCACTCTTGGGCGTAATTTTGCCGACAAGAATGTCATCCGGCTTAACCTCAGCACCGATCCGAATCACTCCATCAGGACCGAGATTCCGAAGCGCTTCCTCGCCAACATTAGGAATATCCCGCGTAATTTCTTCAGGGCCCAACTTGGTATCACGAGCACCCACTTCAAATTCCTGAATATGGACAGAAGTAAAGACATCCTCGCGCACCACGCGCTCGCTGATCAAAATCGCATCTTCGAAGTTGTAACCGCACCAGGGCATAAACCCAACCAGAACGTTACGACCAATCGCTAATTCACCGTCCCGAGTCGCAGGCCCATCAGCCAGGACATCGCCCATGCGAATTTTCTGCCCCACACTGACAACCGGTCTCTGATTAACACACGTTCCCGCATTGGAACGCATGAACTTATTCAGGACGTAGACCCGATCCGCATCTTTTTTCTTGCCGCTCTTATCGTTGGTCACCACAATTTTATTGGCCGACACATACGTTACCACGCCGGGCTCTTCAGCCAACGACAGCACCCCGGAATCGCGAGCGATTCGATCTTCGAGTCCTGTTGCAACGAATGGGCGTTCGGTCTCCATGAGGGGCACAGCCTGACGCATCATGTTTGAACCCATCAAAGCACGGTTTGCATCATCATGCTCCAAAAAGGGAATCAATCCGGCCGCAACCGAAACCACCTGTTTCGGAGAAACGTCCATGTAATCGACTTTTTCCTTGGGAACCTCAAGGAATTCACCCCTATGCCGAACAGCAATGGCCTCACGCGCCATTCGGCTACGTGCATCCAGCGGAGTATTGGCCTGGGCAATAATAAATTTCTCTTCGCGATCAGCGCTGAGATATTCAACCTCATCGGAGACACAGCCATTGCTTACCTTGCGGTAAGGCGTCTCAATAAAGCCATATTCATTAACACGGGCATAGATTCCTAATGACGAAATTAATCCGATATTAGGACCTTCAGGTGTTTCAATGGGGCAAATCCGGCCATAATGACTGCTATGAACGTCACGGACTTCAAACCCAGCACGTTCACGACTCAAGCCTCCCGGGCCCAACGCGCTTAACCGTCGCTTGTGAGCAAGTTCAGACAATGGATTAGTCTGATCCATAAACTGACTCAGCTGGCTTCGGCCAAAGAAGTCTTTCACCACCGCAGAAAGGGTTTTTGGATTCACCAAACGTTGCGGCGTCAATGTCCCGGTGTTGGGATCAAATAGCGTCATTCGCTCACGAACCAAGCGCTCTGCACGGGCCAAACCAACGCGGCACTGATTTTCAATTAATTCACCGATGGTGCGCAACCGACGGCTTCCGAGATGATCAATATCATCAACCATTCCCTGACCGTTACGGATACTGATCAAGTAGCGTATCGCCGCAATTAAATCACTACCATCAGGAGTCAAGGTGCGAAGTCGCTCCTCATCGGTGACCGTAATGAAGGCATCCTTCTCTTTGGCATCCTTACGAGTCATGATCGTCTCGATAAGGCCGATAGCATCCTTGATTTCACCGTCTAATTTTTGATTGATCTTATACCGGCCCACCCGGCCCAAGTCATAACGACGGACATCAAAGAATAGACGCTTCAATAACTGACGCGCATTTGAGACCGTAGCGGGATCACCTGGCCGTAAACGTAGATAGATGTCCTTTAACGCGTCATCCATGGAATGCGTCGGGTCTTCCTTAATGCTCTTCAGCATGATTCCGGAATCCCAAGACACATCAACGACATCAACATCCTTGAACCCAGCCGCCTTCATCTGAGCCAACACATTTTCAGAGAGAGGCTCATACCGTCGAGCCAGAACGGTCTGGGAATCGACATCAATCACATCTTCACGGAATACCAGATTAACCAGCTTCTCAGCACTGCTGGTTTCACTCATTTTGAGTTTGCGGAACGTATAGAACAAGGACAACAAATCGTCATCCGATCCATACCCCAGAGCTCTCAAAAAGGTAACCGCCAAAAACTTCCTTCGGCGATGACGACGATCCATATAGATCCAGAGCAAGTCGGATGCATCAAACTGTACTTCAACCCACGATCCGCGATCCGGGATAATGCGGAAGGAGTACAACATGTTGCCGCTGGAGTGAACCGACTGCTCAAAACAAATACCTGGAGAGCGATGCAACTGACTGACGATTACTCGCTCTGCACCGTTGATAACGAACGAACCCTGCTTAGTCATAAGCGGAATTTCGCCCATATATACGGTTTCTTCGCGAATTTCCTCGCCATCCTTCAACCGGAACGTGACATGAAGCGTACCTGCAAATGTCTGTCCGTCACGCAAAATTTCGTAAGGATCCGCCTTGGGTAAGGTGAAATCATATTTTACGAAATCAAGTGCGTAGCGCCCATCATAACTATCAATGGGGAAAACTTCCTTGAATACCACCTGAAGCCCCATGGGCTTGCGGGCGCCAGGGGCAATGTCAAGCTGAAGGAAATCCTTATACGACGCCGTCTGTATTTCTATCAGATTAGGCGGCTCGATTACTTCAACTAGTTTTCCAAAGTTTGTTCTCTCTACCATATCCAAGCACCTGTTGCACCGGGTTTCCAGGACACCAACACCGCGGCCAATCGACCGCCCGTCGTAACACACCACCCTGAAACAGGGTTACTTGATTTCGACGGTCGCGCCAGCCTTCTCAAGGAGTTCCTTGATCTTGGCGGCTTCGTCCTTGGTAATACCTTCTTTAACGGACTTCGGAGCGCCTTCGACAAGGTCCTTGGATTCCTTCAAGCCGAGCCCAGTAATGCCACGGATTTCCTTGATAACACCAATTTTATTGCTGCCAGCGGCCGCAAGAATGACATTGAATTCGGTTTTCTCTGCCGCAGCTGCCGCAGGAGCGCCAGCAGGAGCTGCCGCCATCATACCCATCGGGGCAGATGCCGTAACACCCAAACGTTGTTCAAGACCCTTCACGAGCTGCGAGAGCTCCAAAACGGTCATGTTTTCAACAGCCTTAACAATCTCTTCCATTTTCGCATCCAACTTGATTTCTTCAGACATGGTATATCTCCCTTCCTAATCAACTACACTCAAACGTCACTTCGTTGCGTTCTTTTTGTCCTCAATTGCCTTCAACACGTACACAATGGATGACACCTTTTGCTTCAGCACGCCAACCAAGCGCGTAAGCGGAGCCGCCACAGTACCCACCAACTGACTCAACAACACTTCGCGAGGAGGCAGTTCTGCAAGGTCATCGATCTGAGAGGATGTCAAGATCACATTCCCCATTACCCCTGCTTTCACAACAGGCAACTTATTCGCAGAACAAAACTGCTTAATCGTCTTCGCTGCCTGAACCACATCTGACCCCGTCACAATGGCTGACTGCCCCTTCAGTGACGTATCCAGATGCTGCCATCCCTTTTCTTTGGTGATCAGACGCAAAAAACGGTTTTTCACCACTTGCATCCGCGCACCCACTTTGCCGAGTTTCCGGCGAAGTTCAGAGAACTGCTCTACCTTCATGCCGCGATAATCCGCGACAAAAACAAAGGTTGAATCGTTCACCTGGGAAGTAATTTCCCCTAGAATTGATTGTTTTTCTGGTCTCATTGAACCCAACCTTTTCGTTACTCACGCACATCAACGCGGAGGCCAACCCCCATCGTGGAACTCAGCGTACAACGTTTAATAAAGACACCCTTCGCCGCAGCCGGACGAGCGGACGCGACCGCCGCAATCACAGCATTGACATTATCCAGAAGCTTGGCGGCATCGAAAGACAGCTTCCCAAAGGGAACCTGCACGTTACCGTTACGATCCATCCGATACTCCACACGCCCGGCCTTGCTCTCACGAACCGCAGAAGCGGTATCATCCGAGACTGTTCCGGTTTTCGGATTAGGCATGAGACCACGAGGGCCCAAGACCTTTCCTAGCTTGCGGACTTCCTTCATGGCATCGGGTGTCGCGATCGCAATATCAAAATCAACCCAGCCCCCTTTGACCTTTTCAATTAGATCGTCGTTACCCACGAAATCTGCACCAGCCGCCCGAGCCGCATCCGCCGCCGCACCTGCTGCAAAAACAGCGACACGTACAACTTTACCGGTTCCATGCGGCAGCGCAACGGTGCCACGAACAGTCTGATCTGTCTTCTTGGTATCCACACCAAGCCGAATTGCGAGTTCGGCGGTTTCATCAAATTTGGCAATTTTATTTGCCTTCAGGAAGCTGATGGCCTCTAACGCGGTGTAAACCTTGTTTTCAGTCTTTTCTGCCACCTTACGATATTTTTTTCCGTGCGTCGCCATGGCTAACGAATTACCTCGATTCCCATGCTGCGAGCCGTCCCCTCAATCATGCGGGCGGCGTGGTTTTCGTCTGTCGCATTCAGATCGTTCATCTTCTGGCGCGCAATTTCCAGCACCTGCTGGGGCGTCACCTTGCCAACCTTGTCGCGGTTCGGCTGGGCTGAACCCTTGGCCAATCCTGCAGACCGCTTCAACAAAGATGAGGCGGGCGGGCTCTTCGTGATAAACGTGAATGAGCGGTCCTGGTAAACGGTTATAACCACCGGTATCACCAAGCCAGCACTATTCTGCGTGGCCGCGTTAAATTCCTTACAAAACTGCATGATATTCACCCCGTGCTGGCCAAGTGCCGGCCCGACTGGGGGTGCCGGATTCGCCTGCCCGGCGGGAATCTGCAGCTTGATTTTTCCTGTTACTTTCTTTGCCATATCTTTCCCTCGACATCTGATTTAGCGAGAAACCCGCAAATCCGTAGGCTTATTGCCTCTCAACCTGCCAGTACTCCAGTTCCACGGGTGCCGTGCGACCAAAAATCGCAACCGAGACCTTAAGCTTCCCGCGATCCGCATCCACTTCATCCACAGTTCCTGTAAAATTCATGAAAGGGCCATCCGTAATCTTGACCGTCTCACCCAGGTCATAAATCACTTTCGGCTTAACTTTCTCTTTCTTCTCTTCCACTTGGAACAGGAGCCGTTCTACTTCATCGGGCCGGAGAGGCGCCGGCCGATCTCCACCAACAAATCCAATCACACCCGGCGTTTCGCGAATAAAATACCAAACGGTCTCAATCACTTTACGATCGTCACCATAAAGGGACATACTTACGAGGACATAGCCCGGGAAAAACTTCCGCGTAATGACACTCTTAACCCCTTTTTTGGTCTCAGACACTTTTTCCGTAGGGATCAATACCTGATCCACATAGGCGCGCATCTCTTCCTTGTCCAGGCGACGCTCAATGCTTTCCTTGACCTTCGCCTCCTGGCCAGTCAACGTATGAAGCACAAACCATTGTTTTTCACTCATGAAAACCCCGGACTTGCTATAAAGTTAGTGACGCGCCAGCAAGCCAATCGCCTGCCTCAAAACCACGTCGCAAAGACCAATAAAAACCGCAAATAATACAACTGACAGAATCACCACCACGGTCGACTCAACCAATTCCCCACGGGTGGGCCAGGTCGATTTACGCAGCTCATTCTTCACATCCGCAAGAAAGAACTGAACCTTCTGAAAGCTATCGCCTATTTTGCTCACTAGATTACTCCGTGCTGATTTGGCAGGCCAGGAGGGCATCGAACCCCCAACCTCCGGTTTTGGAGACCGGCGCTCTGCCAATTGAGCTACTGGCCTATATCTGGCAAACCCTTAACGGGTCTCCTTATGCACCGTATGCTTCTTCTCAAATCGGCAGTACTTCTTTATCTCCATACGATCCGGAGTAAGCCGTTTGTTCTTCGTAGTCGTATAATTACGCCGCTTGCACTCGGTACAAGCGAGAGTGACCAGTTCCCTCGGCATTTCAAACCATCCTTAAGTGTACGGGCGGCGAACCGCCCGGACAAAATTGTCCGACCTCAGCCGGACGATTAATTATTGCAGAATTTCAGACACAGTACCGGCACCCACCGTACGGCCACCCTCACGGATAGCGAAACGCATGGACTTCTCCATGGCGATCGGTGCAATCAGCGTAACCGTCATGCTGATATTATCACCTGGCATCACCATCTCAACACCGTCAGGCAACGTAATGTCGCCTGTCACGTCCGTGGTACGGAAGTAGAACTGAGGACGATAACCCTTGAAGAACGGGGTGTGACGACCACCCTCTTCCTTGCTCAACACATAAACTTCGCACTTGAACGTTGTGTGAGGAGTGATAGAACCAGGCTTAGCCAACACCTGGCCGCGCTCAACATCTTCCTTCTTGGTGCTACGAAGCAGACAGCCGACATTATCACCAGCCTGTCCCTGATCCAATAACTTGCGGAACATCTCGACGCCGGTAACAATCGTCTTAACCGTAGGCTTCAACCCGACGATTTCAACTTCTTCGCCGACCTTGATGATACCACGCTCGATACGACCGGTTACCACGGTACCACGACCTTCAATCGAGAATACATCTTCGATCGAAAGCAGGAACGCCTGGTCAATAACCCGGACAGGTTCCGGAATAAACGTATCCAACGCGTTCATCAAGTCCTTGATGCACTGACACGCAGGATCATCCGCCGTGGTCGCCTTGATCGCACCCAAGGCGCTACCACGAATGATCGGGGTATCGTCGCCGGGGTAATCATACTTACTCAGCAATTCACGAATCTCGAGCTCAACAAGATCCAGCAATTCAGGATCATCAACGGTATCAACCTTGTTCAGGAACACGACAACCTTGGGCACACCGACCTGACGGGCAAGCAGGATGTGCTCACGGGTCTGAGGCATCGGTCCATCAGACGCGCTCACCACCAGAATGGCGCCATCCATCTGAGCCGCACCGGTAATCATATTCTTAACATAGTCAGCATGACCCGGACAGTCAACGTGCGCATAATGGCGATTAACCGAACTGTATTCAACATGCGATGTCGCAATGGTCAAAATCTTGGTCGGATCACGACGCCCCTGAGACTCTGAGGCCTTGGCAACCTGATCATATTTGATATATGTGCTCAACCCGCATAACGACTGAACATAGGTAAGGGCCGCCGTCAAGGTGGTCTTGCCATGGTCAACGTGCCCGATCGTACCCACATTCACATGCGGCTTGGTTCTGCTAAACGTTTCTTTCGCCATAGTCGTACTCCTAGTTTATTCTCTTTTTCAGTTCCACTTTGACCAGCCAATCCGGTCATTCAAAATTATGGAGCCCACGAGCGGGATCGAACCGCTGACCTCGTCCTTACCAAGGACGTGCTCTACCAACTGAGCTACGGGGGCCTCGCGATTTTTCCACCTTAGCTTCCAACAAACACAAAAAGACGACTTCCTGTTGCCTTCATCAAATCCGACAACGGGAAATTCGCTCCCTGCCAAGTAATTCACACTCAACTTATGGACTCATCCCAAAAACAGACCGCAAAATCTACCATACGCTGATTTACTGTCAACAGGATTATAATTCTTTTTAGTTTTTTTTATTCTCCACTCAATTTCACTCCACCAAATCAGCCCGGACGGGACTCTGCTGGTTTTGAAATGGTGGTAAAATACATCTCGCTGGTTTCCGCATTCCGGACATCAAAATCTTCTACATGGCGCCCCGGATCAGCCCTGAAGCTCAAAAAGCCCGCAAATTTGCTTTCTAAATTAACAAGAACGGCTTCATCCTCTTTACGCAACCGCTCCAACACCGTGGGGTGAACGACAATCTGTAATTTCCGGTTCTGGCCTGAATCTTTAAACCGGCGCATCACAGCCACGATCTGGCGTTGAATCTCAACACTCATGGAAAGCGGCGACTTCACGCTCCCCTTGCCCTTGCAATACGGACAATCCACAAACATGGAGGAGAGCACGCCCTCATCCACACGCTGCCGGGTCATTTCCAGCAATCCAAGATGGGAAATTTGCAGAACATTGGTCTTGGCCTTATCGCGATGCAGGGCGTCTTTGATCGTTTTATATACGGCGTTTCTGTTTTTCTTCTGCTTCATGTCGATAAAATCAACCACGATCAACCCGCCGACATTTCGCAACCTGAGCTGACGCGCCACTTCCTCAGCCGCTTCCGTGTTAACTTCGAATATCACATCTTCCTGGGATTGTGCCCCCTTGTGCCGGCCAGTATTAACATCCACGGAAATCAGCGCCTCGGTCTCCTCGAAAATAATATATCCGCCTGACTTCAGCATCACCTTGCGGGCAAATGCATTTTCAAGCTGGCGTTCGATATTAAAGTGGTCAAAGATCGGAGCCGCCCCCTCGTACTGCTGAATGCGGGACCGGACACGCCGCGAAATTTTCGAGGCCAGATCTTTAATACGCTCCACCTTAAGCGGATCATCCACCACAATGCGGTCAATATCTTCTGTCAGCCAGTCCCGCACCACGCGCTCCACAAGGTCGAGTTCTTCATATAAACAGCACGGGGCCGGTGTCTCCCGGATCCCGCGACTAATCTCTCCCCACACATCCACCATCGCCCGCATGTCGCGAACGAAGCTGCGTTGCTGGGCGCCCATGCCGGCCGTACGGATAATCAAGCCAACACCCTCGGGCGTGGGAAGCCGGGCCAGCACTTTCTTCAGGCGCTGCCGCTCTTTTTCGTCTTCAATCTTACGCGAAACACCTTTTAAATTACTACCGGGCAACATCACCAGATACCGCCCCGGAATACTCAGGTTTGCTGTTACCCGCGGCCCTTTGGTGCTGATCGGCCCCTTGGTGACCTGAACCACAATTTCAGAACCGATGGGAAACATTCGGGCAATTTCCGCGCTTGTATGACGTTTTTTCTTCGTCATATTTCTGATCGTGATATCCTCCGCCGCCTCCAGGCGGGCTGCATCTTCCGGAATCATATCCCAATAATGCAGGAATGCATTTTTCTTAAGGCCAATATCCACAAAAGCGGCCTGCAACCCATCTTCCAGGTTTTTAATCACCCCTTTATAAATCCCCCCCACAATCCGTTCCTCGGTGGGGTGCTCAACCTGGAACTCCTCCAGTTTACCGTTCTCCAGAACCGCCACACGGGTCTCCAGACTCTCGGCATTAATCACAATCTCCCGCTTAAAACTCTTTCTTCCAAAACGAAATCCAAACATTCAGCACATCCTTTCCTGACAACGGTCACAATCCCGGCCGTCGCACATACACACTTTGAATCAAACCTAAAGCAAACAGAGTAATTACCATAAATGTCCCACCGTAGCTGACCAGCGGCAGAGGGATCCCCACCACTGGCAACACCCCAATGGTCATTGCCATATTTACAAAAGCATGCGTGAATACCATCATTACAATACCCACACACAACACCCGTCCCATTTTATCGCGCGCCATCATGGCAGCATATAAACCGCACACCACCAGCCCACCATACATCGTCAACACGCCTAAAGCTCCCAAAAAACCCAATTCCTCCGTAATAACCGAAAAAATGAAATCCGTCGGAGCCACCGTACGCGGCAGGAAACCCAGAATATTCTGCGTTCCGCCCAAGTACCCTTTACCCGTAAGCCCCCCTGAACCCACAGCTATTTCGGATTGCCGCTTATTCCAACCCGTGCCCATCGGATCTTTTCCAGGCTGCAAAAACACCTCAATCCGGTCTCGCTGATATTCGCTCAACCGGATGGCATGAAAAAATTTTTCCTGATGCTCAGGCGTCATTCCCATCTGCTCCGGCAGCGCTACCGCCGCAAGCACGAGCATCACAGCCGCCACTCCACCCCCCCCCAGTAGTACCAGAGGCTTGATGCGGGCCCCCGCCACAAACAACATTGCCACCACCACAGGCAGATACACAAGTGCGCTTCCCAGATCCGGTTCTTTCATCACCAGCACCATGGGAATTGCTGCCAGCAGGAACAACCGCCACATGGACGGCAAGCGGTCAAACTTCTCTGCCGCAGGGCTCAACAGGCAGGCACTCAGGGTAATCACGGCGAGTTTGCCAATTTCCGATGGCTGCACACCCACCCCCATAAACATCAACCAGCGCTTGGCGCCGTAGATACGCGTTCCAAAAAACAACACCGCCACCAGCAAGATCACGGCCACGATATAAAACATCCAAGACACGTCACGCAACCGCCGGTAGTCGAAAAGCGTTACCCCGAGATAACAAACCATGCCCGCAAGCGCCCATTTAATCTGTTTGACGTACAAATCCACGGTTGAATCCTCCCGCATTGACGTCGCGCTGTAGATGAAGCAAACGCCCACGGCCATCAAACCGATAATCATCAGGAGCATGATCCAGTTCATGCGACGCAGCAGATGAAACTGTTGAAGGAATTCCCTCACCCATCCACCTCCCGCCGACCTTCAGACACCTTGAAAATCCCCATCATGAGGTCATGGAGTCGTGGTCCTACGGTGAATCCCCCGGAGACGGCATCATCCACCACCATGGCAACGGCATAACGCGGCTTGTCATAAGGGGCAAACAGGATCATCCACCCATGCTTCTTCCGGTCTTCTTTCTCTCCATACTCCGCTGTGCCCGTCTTCCCCGCCATTTCAATTCCGGGGATGGCGGCCCGCTTCCCGGTTCCGGTGGGAGCCATGATAACATCGTGCATTCCGTTTCGTACCGCCCTCATCGCCGCCGGATCGAGCGGCAAATGCCGTACCAACGTCGCAGGATAATTTGTAATAGAGAGACCGGCCGTGTCCTGTAAGCCCAGTACCAAACGCGGACGGAAAACATCCCCGCTATTGGCAAGCGTGGCCGCCACCACCGCCATTTGCAAGGGGGTCACGGCTAATGCTCCCTGTCCGATTGAAAAATTACAGGTATCGCCATTCCGCCAGTCCTCGTGCCAGTATTTCTGTTTCCACTCCGGCGTAGGCACAACCCCGGCAGCCTCACGATCAAGTTCGATACCCGTCTTCTCCCCCAGGCCAAACAATTTCGCCAGATCAGAGATGGCATCATTCCCGCATTTCAGCCCGATGGTAATAAAATACGTATTACACGATTGCTCAATCCCTCGCCGTAAATCCACCACCCCATGTCCATTGGGGTTCCAGCATTTCATGGCTTTATTCCCAATCATAAAGTAACCGGGGCAATCCACTGTCAGGGCGGCAGAAACGGCCTCCATATTCAAGGCCGCCAAGGCGGTCACCGGCTTGAAGATACTCCCGGGCGCGTACACTTCAGCCACCGCTTTATTCAACATGGGCTTGGAGGGGTCAGAATTAAGCTGATCCCATAGCGCTTTCGGAAAAACAGGCATCAACTGATTTGGATTAAACGTCGGAGAACTCGCCAGGGCAAGCACATCCCCATTAGTAGGATCCAACACCACCACAGCACCAGGAACATCTCGGATGGCTAATTCCGCTAAGGCTTGAATCCGGCTATCGATTGCCAGAATCACATTCGCACCAGGTATCGGCTCCTTGTCGATTCGCTCTGCACGTTTGAGCCCCGATGCGTCAATACGCACCAGGCGCTCCCCAGGCTCGCCAATGACATGTTTATTAAACTGGCGCTCCAACCCCATTTTTCCGTCCATCTCCGGAAGATAATACTGAAACCCAGCCATCTCCGCCCCGGAGAAGTCCGTCTTTCCCACATACCCCAGAAGATGAGCCGCCAATTCCCCATTGGGATAAACGCGATTGGGCTCCACATAAATCTCGACCCCCGCCATATTCACCGAAGACTCTGAAAGTCGCGCCAGCGCCGCAGGATCCAGACTCCGCCAAACCACCAGCGGTAACGGGAGACGGCGCTGGATATGGCTCCAAATATCTGCTTCGTCAATGATGGCTTTTCGCCCCATCAGTCCCTTGAGCTCCCCGACCCGGCGCTGCACCTCCGCCACTGTATTCTTCCACCGTCCGGGCTGACGAAGATCTTCCAAATTGAAAGCCAGGCAGTAACAAGGCTGGTTATCGGCCAGACACACCTGATTCCGGTCAAATATCCGCCCCCTCGGTGCAGGCAAACGGATCCGCCGCAAACTTTGTTTATGTAAACTGGCTTCAAACTCCGGCCTCCGTGAAACCTGGATATCAAACAGCAATGTAGCCAGCAGAAACAACAGGCCCAGCATGACCAGCAGCACTAGCCGGATGCGCTTCAATTCCATAAGAATGGTTTCACCTGCTGCCATATTATCTCTCACCGACATACGTTAACCCCACGTGGCGTTCAAGCGTAGCCGCCACCCACCACACCAACGGAGCAATACCAAGACCCAGTAATGCCGTGCCCCCCATCTTGAGTGCCACCCACCAGAATGGGATGGAGTCCGCCAGAGAGTTAAGGCTCAACATCAGAAACAATCCCAAGGTGGTCAAAGCACCCAAACTGGCGCCCAATATGGCCACCGTAAACAAACTATCTCCGAACAACTTCTCGCGTGTCTCCGCCAATATCACCCCGAATATCACAAAACAAAGCGCCGAATACCCCAGGGGCAAAAGGCTCATCGAGTCCTGAATAACCCCGGCCAGAATGGCCGCCAGCACTGCAGTCCCCCGCGGATGAGCCAAAGCATAATAAAGCGACACGGCCATCAAAAACGGCGGTTTGGCAAGCCCCAGTACCGCTGACGCGGGCATAAGGCTTTGCAGAAGCCCCCCCCCCAGCAATAAAAAAATCATGATTGCGGCTGTCATTTGAATGATCTCACGGTTCCGTCACCACTAATACATGTTGAAGCCGGGCCATATCGGCAGCTGGCGCCACTTCAGCAACCTGATAAAGCCCCGTTTCATCCATACTCATACTGACCACACGCCCTACCACAAGCCCTGCTGGAAATACCCCGCCAAAGCCCGACGTCACAACCCATTCGCCTGGTTTGATTTTCAAATCTTTCCTCACATAATCCACCTCGGATGGAAGGGGATTACAAAGCACCCCGAAACTGTGGTCACCACGCAACGAAATCCCGCCCCCCTGAAGTATCCCGAACGAACCTTCCTGCTCAAAACGAACCGACACCTTGAATGCCCGGTCTGAAATCAACAGGACATCGCAGGTGTGTGCCCCCACCTCAATCACAC
Organism: bacterium; assembly: GCA_037143175.1. Taxonomy (NCBI): domain Bacteria; species bacterium. Next base: position 18,758 of record JBAWZF010000007.1, on the reverse strand, counting down.
GTCCCACCAGGCCCTCCAGCGTCATCACGGGCATATCCGCCGCCACCCCCTCGTCCCGTCCCTTATCAAGGCGCATGGTCTGCCACCACCCATATCCATCATCACGGGCAATCACCGCACACGCCACCGTCTTAACGCTCAGTCGTTTTTTAAAGCCCATCAATTCACGTAATTCATTGTTTTCGCGCAAAACCCCCTCCACCCCCCGGAGTTGAGTCCTGAGCACGGTAACCTCCTTGTCCAGTCGGTCACGCTCCTGAATGATGTCACCGATATTACCAACAGCGGCGGAAGTCTTGTGAACACGTGATAGCAGGCGGGTAACCCCACCCTGATAGGTGGCCATGCCTCCCCGAAAGAAGTCTCGCAACGAAGATGACACCGACGACGGCAGGTTCAGGAGAACCAGAAAAAAGGTCGCCAGCACCACTCCTAAGACAAATGTACGATCCCTCACGTCAAAAAGCCCCTCATCCCATCACTCCCTTCGGAGTGTGTTCAAATTAAAACCCATTGCACGAGAAGAGGCGACTATTCGAGAGAAGATCAGTATGTTCGCTGTTCGCCAGTGGCAATACGGCGCAAAACACTGAGCTCAGAGAGCACAACGCCTGTCCCTTCAGCCACGGCACTAAGCGGGTCATCGGCGCGATGAACCGGCAGTCCAGTATGTTCGGCAATCAGCAGATCAATCCCTCTCAGGAGCGATCCACCACCGGACATCACCATCCCGCGATCCACCAAATCAGCAGCAAGTTCAGGGGGACAACGCTCAAGAGTCACCCGGATGGCATCCAAAATAGATGACAACGGCTCCTGCAACGCCTCCCTGATTTCCTCTGAGGTTACCGTAAGGGTCTTTGGCAGACCACAGACAAGATCTCGTCCCTTGACCTCCATGGTCAATTCCTCCGCCAGCGGATAGGCGGAGCCGATCTTCATCTTGATTGCCTCAGCCGTTCGTTCACCGATCATTAAATTATAAACCCGTTTCATATACTGGGCAATGAATTCATCCATTTCATCGCCACCGACGCGAACACTGCGACAGAATACAATTCCAGCCAGCGAGATCAGCGCCACCTCGGTGGTGCCACCCCCAATGTCCACAATCATGTTCCCAGCCGGTTCCTGTACAGGTAAACCGACCCCAATCGCTGCCGCCATCGGCTCCTCAATCAAATACACTTCACGCGCCCCGGCGTGCATGGCCGAATCCTTGACCGCACGCTTCTCCACTTCCGTAATTCCACTGGGCACCGCAATAATCACCCGGGGTCGCACCATAGTGCGACGATTATGAACCCTGCGGATGAAATACTTCAGCATCGCCTCAGTAATCTCAAAATCCGCGATGACACCCGCCTTCATGGGGCGGATGGCCACTATACCACCCGGTGTACGTCCCAACATCTGCTTGGCTTCTTCGCCCACTGCCAAAACCCTGCGAGTGCCTGCCTGAATGGCAACGACCGACGGCTCCCGGAGGACAATGCCCCGGTCTTTCACAAATACAAGCGTATTGGCTGTGCCCAAATCGATCCCAATATCTTCAGAAAACAGTCCAAGCAAGAAGTTTAACATAACGGTTCCTTAATCCTACACGTCATCCTGAAACCCTCTTAAGACAACTTTTGTTTAGTAATCTGCGGAAATCAACCCGCCCCGTCAAGCAGTAAACCACTAAATCTGAATCTACCAACATAGCTTCACGTCGTACTGCCGGATCGCCGGGGTGACGGGGGGATCGTACCACTGTACCTGGTCCTGCACGTCGAGGAAGCCAGCGGCGACCGCGAGGTTGTACCCCCAGCGGTCGGCTTCTTCGCCGTAGACCATCACATCCGGGATGCGGTCATAGCGGTGGTTGTCGCTCAGCGTTTCACCCCAGGGGCGGCCGCACTGCACAATCCCCAGAAGTTGCGGGTTGAGAGGGTTGCGCCCGGTGAACCAGAGCCCATGGCCGGTGCGGGGAAGAGTACGACCGGCGATGCGGAAGGTGGTGGGAGTGACCTGTACCCCGGCACGCTCCAGGATGGTTCGCACCAAGGGGCTGGTCTCCGGCTCGCCAAAGACAAAAAGATGGCAGGCGGCGGCCAGATTGGTCACCATGACGGCTTCCGTCTGGTGGCGCGGCTGGCTGCGGGTGAAGCGGCACCACTCGTCGGCGCGGTTTTGCAGCAGGCGCACGGTCTCTTCCTGATTGGTGGTGGTGCCGCCGACGAAGAGGAAGGGTTGCAGTAGAGCATCCTGCAGACGGCTACCAGTCTCACCTACGCGCCGTCCGACAGGACGGTTTTTGGCGTGCCCCGGCCGGAGGGTCTCCTGCAGCCAGGTGCGCGTCTTGGGGTGCAACAAGACGTCTTCGACAATGTCGTGGCCACGCTGCGGCAGGGCGTAGAACGTGATGTTCCGGTTGTAAGGGCGGGTCAGGGCCACGATAGCGCGCCCTTCCCGGAAGGGAATCAGGTCATCCGCACCTCCGTGCCAGGCTAGGACGGGAAGGGTTGTCAGGTTGGTGGCGTAGGCCGCCGCGAACTGCATATCCACCAGCCGTCGTTGCCACGGAGGGAGATCAGCGGGGGTGAGCTGGTGCCAGGTATAGAAATCGCCGCGGCCGGACAGCACCAGCAAGCCGCTGAAACGCTCCGGGTGACGCGCCCCGATACACCAGGCCCCCAGACCGCCCATGGAGTGACCCGCCAGCACCACACGCTGCGGATCGGTATTAAAACGGGTACACATCTCATCCATCACGCGCAGGACATCCAGTTCACCGACCCCCTGAAAATCGGAGTTACAGCGGCCGAACGGCGCGACCACGCAGGCGCCGAGTTCGTCGGCGAGGCGCCCCAACGCATCCGGAATAGAGGGGTTGTGGATGAGCTCGATGCCTGGGTTATAGCCGTGCAGGTAGACAATCAACGGCGGCACACGGGTCGGCGTGTAGCCGGGTGGCAGGTAGCGGAGGAAGGGTTGGACGGAATCGTCGTTCAGACTGTGATAGGCTTCCACGCGCACGCCAGGTGTGACCAAGGGCGGTTGCTGATTGGTCAGCGCTTGTTGGGCGGCGACTAGGGCGGCCTGTTCGCCTACCTTGCGATACGCATAGTCGAGGTCGTGGACATGGTCGCTCTCCAGCAGGGTGAGACGTGTCTGATGGAGGCGCACCCTGGCCACTTCCCATGACCGCCATTCCTCGCTGGCCGCAGCGGCGCCAACGGTTGCCAGCCATGCGGCGAGTAGCAGCCAATGGCCGAAGGGGCCACGCCTTGGCAGCTCGTATTCTAAGGAAGCGGGTGTGGCCGCCGAAGCGGGATAGATCAAGTGGTAAAGAGGACTCAAACTGGCGTAAAACTCCCTGGAATCATCATTCATTTCTCTTTTTGCACGCCTTTTCAATATCAGGAACTCCATATTTCCTATGTCGGGATGGTATTCCCGAGAAAATCGCCCTGCAAGCGCTATCTGTCAACTCCACGGCCACTTCGTAGTTTCTTCATGCGCGCGCTTCAGACTTGAACCGGATGATGGCGGTAATCCGAAACCAGCGCGCCAGCTCCACGGAGACCGTGACGCGGTCGAGTTGCTGTAACAAGGCGTCCAGTTCATTGACTTTAAAACCGCGCCGGATGGAGAGCAAAGCATCGTGCCACACCCCTGCCGGCGCCGCGGCTGCAGTCAGCAACAGTCTCGCCCCCAGTGACGCCAGTGGCGCGCGCCGGAGGTCGTTGATCAATACACTATGGCGAACAAACCCGCGGAGCCGCCTGAGCAGGGCAAGAATCTGGACATCACTGAAATGATGAAAGCACATGGACCCAACTGCATAATCATAGGGCACACTTGGCGTATGGGTGAAAACATCCTCCTGCAGCAGTTGCACCGCCGGATCTCCCGCCATGGCAAGTTTCCCACGCGCCAGGTCAACCACATGACCGGCGGTTTCCAGACAGGTGAACTGCACCGGAATACCGCGCGCACCCGCCCAGCGGCTCACGGCCAGCGGAATGTCGCAACTGCCCGAGCCGATATCCAAAATACGCAGGGTGCTGCCGACGTGCCGTCCGACTGTTTCTGCGGCCAGAAAACGCTGAACGACCAGTGTGCCGCCAAAACAACCATTGATCGTCTCCATGAAACGGTAACTGGCGGAGGCAAATGCCGGGTCACAATCCGGCTGGTCCAGGAATTCCAATTCCCCAGCGCGTATATCAGCCATTCCAAAGCCCCCCTCGCACCAGAGCATCATCCACCGCCGCGTACTTTTTCAATATCTCGCCGCGGTACCCGGGGGATATCGAAACGACCTGCGCGGCAATCTGCTCACAATATCCACAAGTCCTGCAGTCCGTTGCAGCACAGTCACGGTTACGGAAACCGTCCAGAAAATCAACCGGGATCCGCCGCGAATCCACTCGGCGCTCACTGTAGGCTTTAACATAATTCGCCGCCAAAGAAAAAGATACCATCCGAGGTTTGACACAAACGGCACTTGTCATATCCATTGGCATGCCGTTCCTTTTACAACCGTTTGCCAGTCATGACAAGTGCAACAGCAGTGTGTTCACGCCAGTTGATCTCATGCTAAAGCTTATGAACATTGGCTATTGCGAAATGTAACGACCAGAATATTCCGCATCCCACCGTTTCTCCGTCAGCCCATATTACCCCTCCAGTGGAGGCTCCGTCATCGACTGGATGCCGGTCAATTTTGCAGATGAAGAATGAGCATATTTTCATAATGCAAATAAAAGTAGATATTATTATGATTTCTTGAAGACGCAGTTCGTCCATGCCTAAACTTCTCGATTGAGTACTTTGTGTTACACAAAAACATTGAGTCGGAGAGGATTACTCGGAGGCTGTCATGACTCTAATTGCCGGAAAAGCCACAAATATCACCAGCGCCAAAGATCTTGGAAATTTACGTTGTCGCCTTCAGAAGTCGGTTAATGGTTGCCTCCAACTTGGCGACTGAAGCTGACTGAATCGCACGCAGATGTTTGTGTGGAACGTGATGTAAACCAAACCGCTGACTCAGTTCCGCCTGGATTCGCGTCACCAGATGGGCGGTCATTTCAGCATCCGCCATGGCCCGATGATGCACACCAGTATCGGGAAGCCCGAGAAAGTGCACCAATGTGCCCAGTTTATGATTGTAAGACTCGGGAAAAAGACGACGCGCCACCCGCATCGAACAGGCAAATTCCTGGCGCCGCTGCCGCTGGATCCGGCCTAATTCCGCATCCCAGAACTTGCTGTCGAAGGAGGCATTATGTGCGACCATGGGATGATCGCCGATAAAATCTGCAGCCGCAGCCATCACTTCAGCCACAGGCGGCGCACTTCGCACCATGGCATTGCTGATACCAGTTAACTCCTCGATAAAGGAGGGGATATGAACCCCGGCGTTCATCAGGCTTTGATAGCGCGCCACAATCACCCCATCCCGCATCAATACCACAGCAATTTCCGTTGCCCTGGCACCCATCGCCGGAGAAAGCCCCGTGGTCTCAAAGTCGATGATGGCCATGGTTTCAATATCTGTCATGTCCTCCACTTTAACGCTAACCACGTTACTCTCCAAACAAAAAACAGTTGTTAAGTTGTCAGGTTGCTGAGTTGTTGTGTAAATGCCAATGCCTGACAAGACTCTCGGTCTTCCACTTAACAACTTGGCAACATGACAACTCAACAACTCCCCCAATCGCCAGATTGGATTGATCTTTACCGTTTGATGATCATAATGAACACCATGAATACTCAAACATGGTTCAAATGCTTGCTGACTGTTCCCCTCCTCCTTACCAGTTCCTGCACTTTCAAAACGGATAAACCCGATGGCTCAGGCACCATTGAATGTACCCAGATCCGTTTGGCACCCGAAGTCGCGGGTCGTATCACCTCACTCCTCATCAATGAAGGAACCACCGTCACGAATGGCCAGATCATCGCCACCATCGATCCCCTGACTTATAAGTTCCGCTACGACGAAGCCCGTGCCGCACTCGCCCAGGGACAAGCTCAACGCGATCTGATGCTCGCCGGCAGCCGGGACGAAGATATCCAACGGGCCCGGGCTCAAGTACGGGAAGCCAAGGCCACCGCCGATGCCGCCGCCACCGATGCTCAGCGTATGGTGACCCTCCTGACGCAAAACAGCGTTACCCAGAAACAACGGGACGATGCGGCCACGGCACTGGAGCGCGCTTCCGCAAGTCTTGCCGCCGCCGACCAGCAATTGACCCGCTTGATCAAAGGCAACCGCCAGGAAGAAATCCGCGCCTCCCAAGCCGCTGTTGAAGTAGCCCAAGCCCGACTTTCCCAAGCCGAAAAAGCCCTCGCCGACTGCACGGTTAAATCAACCGCAACCGGCACCATCACCACTAAAAACATCGAACAGGGCGAAATGGTCATGATTGGCACACCACTGGCCACATTGTCACAATTAGACGAAGTCTGGCTCTCGCTCTACCTGCCGGAGACCAAACTGCCCACGGTTAAACTCGGTCAAAAAGCCCACATCAAGGTGGATGGTGACCCCATGCGATACGAGGGCCTCATCACGTTCATCTCATCTGAAGCCGAGTTCACACCGCGCAATGTGCAAACACCCGATGAACGCACCAAACTGGTCTATCGCATCAAAATCACCCTGCCAAATCCAAGGAATGTCTTTAAACCCGGCATGCCGGCTGATGGGTATCTGTGAGGAAAGGGAAAGAATTCAAGAGTCAGAATTATTTAATGCAAGATTCCGTCATAGTAACACAAAACCTGGGGCGATCCTTCGACGCCGTCGTGGCAGTCAAAGGGGTTAACCTCTCCATCCAGCGCGGAACCTTTTTTGGGCTGATTGGTCCGGATGGGGCTGGAAAGAGCACCACCATCCGTTTGTTATGCGGAATTCTGAAGCCCACACAGGGCGAGGGGAAAATCCTCGGACTCAATCTCCGCCAGAACGTGGGCGCCATCAAAGCGCGTATCGGCTATCTCTCCCAGGCCTTCACTCTGTATGGCGACCTGACAGTAGATGAAAATATTGAATTTTTCGCCGATCTCCACGGAGTGGATCATTTTGAGAAGCGTCGCGATGAACTGTTGGCCTTCACTCGACTGGATCCCTTCCATAAAAGACTTGCCGGAGTCCTGTCTGGCGGCATGAAAAAGAAACTCGCCCTTGCCTGTGCCCTGATCCACACCCCGGAAATCTTGTTTCTGGATGAACCTTCCACCGGCGTCGATCCGATCTCACGCAAGGAGTTCTGGATGATCCTCAAAGCGCTCCTCGCCCAAAACATCACCATCCTCATGACCACTCCTTATCTCGACGAGGCCGAACGTTGCCACCAGATCGCCCTCATGCACGCCGGACAAATTATCCGGCTAGACACTCCCGCGGCAGTTAAGAACGATCTTCGCGGTCGCATGTACTCAATCATCGGCGGAAGTTCCCTCCATGTCGTTCACGAGATATTAAAACAACGCTGGCCCCCGACCGCCTTGGTTAGATACGGCGACAGGCTCCACTTTTTCGCCGCCCGCGGTTCCGACGAAACCCATGAGGCCCAAGCCTGGCTCACACAAAATGGCCAAACCGGAATTGAGTTTCAAACCATTGAACCCTCGCTTGAAGATGTCTTTGTCTCCCTGATGAGCACCACACCAGAAGGATCCCGCATATGAAAATACATCATTTCCTTCATTCCTCCCTCTGCCCACACGGCTCACACGAGGTTCGCCCTCCATCAGATTTTAGGCAATCGTATCTGCCTCATCTTCTGGAGGGCGAGGTTTATCCGAGCCGCGTGGGCAGACCGTCCAACCCGTGCTCTAAAATGGCCATCTTCTTACTCGCTCTATGCGTTTGCTTCTTTTGTTCTTTTTCCAATACCCGTGCAGATTCATCACTCCTGACACCAGACGCCGTTGTGCAACTGGCCCTGGCCCATAGCCCTGCGCTCAAAGGGCGGAATGAAGACCTACACATGGCCTCGGCACGGAGACTTCAGGCCGACGCCGGCCTGAAACCACAACTGGATGCCCGCGCCCAAGCCCAGCACTTCGAGGGCCTCGAAAATGGAACCCTGGGACCAGGGGTAACCCTACCCGTCATGACTGATCAGTATTCCGCCTCCATCGGCCTGACTCAGCCACTCTATACCGGAGGCCGGGTTACCCACCAACGCCGCAGCACCAGATTAGATGAGGCCGCCGCCCGACAATCCTTGGACGCCGCTGCTGCTGATATTGAACTTCAAACGCTTACCGCCTACTGGCAATGGAGTAAGGCGCTTGCTCAGATCGCAGCCTTTCAGTCCTCTGTCACCCGCACCGAGACCCAGCTTACCGATATAAAGAATCTCAAAAATGCCGGAATGGCCACCGATAACGACTTACTGGCCACTGAAGTCCTCCTTGATCAAATCCAACTCCAACTGCAGGCGGCCCAGCAGCAAGCGGACCTAAACCGCATTCAACTGACTCAACTGACAGGCCAGGAAATTTCCCTGCAGCAATCCCCCCGGAAACCAGACGCTCCCACAGTAACGCCATTCCCCAACTTGGAAGAAGCCCTAGTCATCGCTTTATCCAACCGACCGGAGTTGGCCAGCCTCCGCTTAAGCGCCCAAGCCAAAGGCGCCCTCATTGGAGCGGCCCGCGCAGAAGCCAGACCCCAACTCGCCTTGATTGCCCGCTATGAACAGGGGAACCCAAACCCGCGCGATTTCCCACCTGAAGATAAATGGAGGGATGATGCTTTTATCGGTGCCGCCGTCACCTGGAATCTTTTTGATGGCGGACTGATCCATGCCCGAACGGCTGAAGCCAAGGCCCGGGCCACCCGTGACGAATATCAAACTCAAGCCCTGGGTGAGGCCATCCTCGCCGAAACCAAAGCTGCTTTTCTCTCAAGGAACTACGCCCTCGCGCAACTCAAAACATCCCGTCATGCCGAAGCCAGCTCCACTCGCAACCTTCAGGTAGCCACCGACCAATGGAAGAGCGGCACTTCCCGCCACTCGGATGTTCTCGACGCTCAAACCAAGTTAACCCTCTCCACGGCCCAACGTATTTCAGCTGAAGCCGATTTTCTCATCGCCGAAGCCACCCTGAAACACGCCATTTACTGGAAGCCATCATCACAATAACCAATGCTGCAAAGGTTTAGCATTGGGTCACCGGGTTTCATCAAGAATCACACAGACGATAACTTGTACTTCGTCCACGACTCGGATTCTGTGACAAGGTGCCACGATCGAGTAGCTCCCGAATGTCACGCAAGAGCGTCGTGTGAGCTCGTTCCAAGGCGCGACCAAGACATTCAAGAAACCATTTCACCCAAAGCGTGATCTCCAGGGTTCCCTTCTGACTGGACTCCAGAATCTGATAATATTTTTTCGCTCTGCTTCAATCTGGGCCGACATGCTGTAAAACCGGATTGCCGTTCCATCAGCCCTTTCACTATCTTCATGTATGTAAGGCATAAGCTTTTCACCTGATCTAGATAGTGAACTCTTCATGTGAACAGCGCAAATATTGCGGTGATTAAGAAGCTTATTCGCCGCATCTACTTCTTCGGCAACGCATCCTGACATTTTGATCATTCTGTTAATTCTGTCAAAACGCCCCATTCTGAACCCTGAATTCTGGATACTGTCTTTTGCTGCGTTTGCCTTTCACAATAACCAATGCTACAAAGGTTTAGCATAGTTTGGCGGGCAGCCGTTATACTACGCCATGGGCCATTCCATTACATTACAAACGCCAGCCAAAGGCGAGATGAACAGTGATATCGGCACTGTTTTGAAAGTTATCCACATTTTCAGACATAGCCAGTTCCAGCGCAGAACCACTCCTACTCCGCCACTTGAATCCAAAACTGACGTCCTCACTTGGATCAGAGTAAGCAAAATAATCCTCGGCGACTGGTGAACTGATCAGGTACTGAAGATTAAAACTTATAGACTTGGAATATTCATAAGCCAACCCCACCAATCCAGAAAACAGTTCATCATTAAATTTGATCCCCTCAATATCGTCCGAGTCATGGTACTCCACGCCTAAGCCAAGAAAAGCGATGAAAGGGCCCTCGCCCAATCGCCTGGACGCAACAGAACTCAATGCCGCACCAGGCGACCCAACCCCACGCAACTCATTCTCATCACCGGTGGGAAAAAACACCTCTCCGAGAACAGTGATGGCTGGCAGGACGCAGGTGCCTTCCGTGAGTCGTGCCGCCAAAAAGGTCGACATATCTCCTATACCCCAGGAGTCCCCCTCCACCACGGTAACAGAATCCCCCTCGTTATTGACCGTGACCAATGACTGGTTACGGCGACCTGAAACCCGGCTATTTTTGCTTAGGCCAAATGCACTGTGAAAACTTTCTATCGCGCTATCCGCAAACCCGCCTGTCCTGCCAATAATCGGCAATCCCACACCAACCGCCACTCCTTCCCCCACCCCTCTGGACAATCGAAGATTGGTTCGAATCCATTCTCCATCAAATAAGTAATCATTCGTGGAAATATTCATCACATTGGCCCAATGAAAATCCACGTCAAACCGCGCCCCCCCTTGATTCTCCAATACGGGCATCGCGAACATGGAGGAAGGCCGGAGAAAATGCCAAGGCGACAACGAAGGTGCCGTCAAATAGCCCGGGCCCGTATTGTCCGACGCAGGAATTGCATCCCCGCCCTGACAAATAACCACCCACAGCAGAACGACACTAACTCCCAGCCATGATCGTCTCCGGGCAATTGACTGCAAAGAAGGATTAGCGATGTTAGGTTTCATTTCTGATCCCCTTTCAATTCCATCATTCTTTAGATAAAACTATAAACAGTAAACCACACCACCCCGCTTAAGACACGGTTCCACGTTCTCCCCCAATCCTTGCCTAAGAACAGTCGTCTTTAAAGTGCTAGGCCGTCCCTCAAATTGAATAATGTTCAATACTTCAAAGGTTTAGCAAGAGGTCGTAGTCCGACGTGAATCGATTTCCGCGAATCAGAAACCTGGCGGTCTGAAGCTGAACGGTCTCTTAATAGTCTTTTCAGTGGCACGCTTCGCAAGGCAGTTTTCCGGCGTGATGGTGGAATTACTCTTCAGGCAGCGTTCACTGAACAGGGCATATTCGCGCAGTTTCAGTTTTGGAACCGGCCAGTCCGAACCAGCAGAAACCTTCGGGAAATTAATCATTTTGCTGTCCCCTGATTTGCGCACTCAGCCTCGTGAAGATTGCTTCCGTCCCGAACTGTCGGCACAATTCATGAAGTTCTTCCTCAATATTGACATGGTTCTCGATGACCAAATGCACAATATCCCAGAAGTCTTTATCTTCCCGCTTGGCACCACCATTCGATAACGCAAAAATTTTCATTCCCAAGAGATCCCGCAACTGAGGCACCCGAATGCCATGTCCGCCAAAATAATCAATTTGCTTCGCATTCGCCAAAAGTATGTCCAGGGTCTCCCGATCCACTTTGAGAAAATCGACACGCAAGGGCGATCCTGGTCGATTGAAAAACATCACCGTCTCATGCAGGGAAATGTTAGTGAACCCCGCCTCCTGCATCACTCGCCGGACAGCGTCTTCGTCAGTTGCCGCAACCATGAAGTCTATATCCTGTGTGGCCCGGGATACCCCGTAATGATTGACGGCATGGCCCCCTATCATCACAACCGATACACCCGCCGCAGGCAAACGGCGGGAAACAACATCAAAAACTACATCCACATCAAATTCCATATCTTTAGTATATAGAATGCTCGTTACGAAACAAGTGTCAGAATTGGAGACCAAAAGAGAGCTTTTGACAGATTGATTAGAATGATCAGAATGGGGAGTGTGGAAGTGAAAACAACTGACTATGCCATTGAAATTGAAAGTCTGACCAAGGTCTTCGGTCAGTTCACCGCCGTTGACAGGATCTCGTTTACCGTCCAGCGCGGGGAGATCTTCGGCTTTCTGGGGCCCAATGGCGCAGGGAAGTCCACTACCATCCGGATGCTCTGCGGCCTGCTTTCCTCCTCCTCCGGCACCGCCCGGGTCAACGGCTTCGATATCAACAGTCAACCTGATCAGATCCGTGAAAACATCGGCTATATGTCTCAAAAGTTCAGTCTGTATAAAGACCTGACCGTTGAAGAAAATATCCGCTTCTTCGGCGGGGTTTATGGCCTTGAAGGAACTGAACTTCAGCGCCAGATGGATAACGTGGTCGCCATGGCGGGGCTGAAAGGGCTCGAACACCGCCTGACCGGCGTTTTGTCCGGCGCCTTGCAACAGCGGCTCGCTCTCGGGTGCGCCATCCTACATAACCCGCCCATTCTGTTTCTGGATGAACCCACCAGTGGCGTCGACCCGGTTTCCCGCCGCCTCTTCTGGGACCTGATCCATAAACTCTCCGCCCAGGGTACAACCGTTCTGATCACCACCCACTTTATGGATGAAGCCGAATTCTGCGGCCGCCTCGGATTCATCAGCAGCGGCAAACTCATCGCTCTAGACACGCCCTCTGAGATCAAACGCCAAACCGGAGCGACCACCCTGGAAGAATCCTTCATCAAGCTGGCAAAACAGGATTCAGAATGAAACAATCCAAACTCGATTCTCCTCACTGCCCACTGCCCACTGCTTACTGCTCACTGCTCACTCACTAACTATGCGTCGATTCTGGGCCATTTTAAAAAAGGAATTCCGGCAGATCCGCCGGGATCCCCTGTCTTTGGCACTCCTGGTCTTTGTGCCCGCCATGCTGCTCGCACTCTATGGCTATGCGCTTTCCTTCGACGTCAAACACATCCGCATCGCCCTGCTGGATGAAGACCGCACGCCGGAAAGCCGGGCTTTTCAGGACAGCCTTTTCCAAAACCCTTATTTCGACAAAGTCGCCACCCTGAGCCGTCCGGCGGAAGCAAATGAATGGCTGGACCGCGGCCGCGTTCGCGCCGTGCTGATCATTCCTCGCGGCTATGCCAAAGCCATCGCCCGCGGTGAAGCAGCCCCTGTACAAGCACTGGTAGATGCCAGCGATGCCAATACCGCCTCCACCACCATCGGTTATCTTGAGGCTCTTGCCGACCGGATGAGCAGAAAAGTGCGATTGAAAGCACTGCAACACTCGGCCACGCCCTTGGCTCTTCCGCTCATCACACTGGAACCGCGCATCTGGTTCAACCCGGAACTCCAAAGCGCCAAATTTCTCATTCCGGGATTGATCGGGCTGCTGCTCATGCTATCAGGGGTCGTCGCCACTTCAGTGTCAATCGTCCGTGAAAAAGAGCGCCAGACCATGGAACAGATTATGGTGTCGCCTATCCGTCCCCAGGAGCTGATCCTCGGCAAACTCCTGCCTTATGTCGTGGTTGGCGTGGGGACAATGATCACCGTGCTTTTTCTGGGCTACGTTCTCTTTGACATTGTGATCAAGGGCTCATTCCTACTCCTTGGCCTCACCACACTGCTGTTTCTGTTCGCCGCACTGGGTATGGGAGTCCTGATCTCCACCATTACCCGGACACAGCAGATGGCGTTTCAGGTTGCCGTCCTCACCTCAATGCTCCCCGCCATCATCCTGTCAGGATTTATCTTCCCCATCCAAAACATGCCCCTACCCATTCAGGGCATCACCCTTCTCATCATCCCGCGCTACTTCGTCGCGGCCTTGCGCCAAATCATCCTTAAGGACGCCTCGTTCATGGATGTACTTCCGCACCTGGCAGGCCTGCTAATCCTCGGCCTCCTCTTCAACCTGCTGGCCGCCTGGCGCCTCCGCAAGACCATCTGACCGCTGCACGCGGCCGCTTCTTGCTTTTCATAATAACCAATGTTAATAAGCTTTAGCATGAGCTCGACGTCTACAATTTTTGATGTAGCCAAGGCCGCTGGTGCCTCGACATCCGCCGTCTCGTTTGTGCTTAACGGGAAGGCCGACAAGTACCGGATAAGCCCCGCCACCCAGGCCCGCATCCGTACCGCCATCACTCAACTCGGATTCCAACCCAATCTGGTCGCCGTCGGCAAGGCCCATGGAGAACATCAAAAACCTCTCCCTCAAGGGGAGAGGACGGACGGGATTCAGGAGGGAAAACCGGACGTGTCACCCTCTATTCAACTGGTGACTGAAGTGGCTTCACCGGTTGAGATCATCATCGAGCCAGACTCGATCCCTGTCCCGGACCCAGCACCCCAGGTCATCGAAGAGCCAACACCGGTACCACAACCCGTCATCGTAGAACCGACACCCAGCCCGGAGCCCACATCCATTCCCACACCAGATCTGGTTCCGGAGCCAACGCCAGTAGAAGAGGCACCATCCGTACCGGTAATCCCGGCGGTGGAGGAACCCGTGCCTGTCATCACTGAACCGACACCGGTCCCGGTACCGGACTCCCTTCCCACACCAGAACTGATTCCGGCGACAGCACCTGATACCCATGCGACACCGGAGCCAACGCCGATTGAAGTGGCCCCTTTTGCCCCGGCGATCCCGTCGGCCATGGAACCCATACCGGAACCAGAGCCGAAACTGGCGGAGGTACCGACACAAATCCCCCTGCCGACCATCGAAGACATGCCAACGGAAACCAAGGTGGATGCCGACGTCCCGGCGGCATCTGCGCCTGAAGTGTCGGCCCCAGCACCAGAGTCCATTCCTGTACCTGATCCAAGTCCGACCTATCCATCGCCAGGTGTTGGGGAGACACCGGAGTCCGAGCCAGCGATCCCGGCAGCGGTTGAACCCGAGCAGGAGCCTACCGCCATACCGGTGTGCACGCCAGAACCAACACCGGAGACCGGCTCGGAAGCAGAGATTATTTCACCGGTGTCAGAGACAACTCGCGAAGTCTCTCCGATAGCAGAGCCCGCCGTGATGGACACACCAACACCGGACCCCCAGCCCGCCATCACAGACGCGCGACCAGCCATAACATCCGAGACCGAGGTGGATGCCGACGTCCCGGCGGCATCAGTGCCTGAAGTGACAGTCTCGGCCTCGGTACCGGAGCCAATCCCCGCACCTACCCCAATCCCTGCACCGCCGCCAGAACCCATCCCAGCGACGGAGCCTGAATTGCAGGCGCCTCAGGAAGAGAACTCCGTTGCGCAAACTGAGTTGGTGAACACGACAGAATTACCGTCACCGGCCCTGTCAGAAGATGATAATCCCCTGCGTTAACCGTCGCCAAACCAAGCGCGTGAATTACAACATCAGGCAATATTCATAAGCTTTAGCAAGATGTCCTCATAACTCCAGAACGGTAATTTCAGGACGGCAGAAGAAGCGGGCATTCAGATAGAAGGTACCGATACCGGGATTGACATAGAGGGGGCCGGCGGGAGTCGGGAAAAGGCCCACATCATAAGGCTTCACATTGAACGGCATGATCAGTCGTCCGATCAGGGGAATTCGAACCTGACCGCCATGGCTATGTCCCGCCAAGATCAGATCGAAGGCTTGCCCGTATAGGCCTCCCACGAGACCGGGATAATGGGTCAGCAAAACCCGTTTGGCGGATTCACTTAACCGGGATTTTGGTAAGCGGCTGGGGTCGCCGGAGCAGGCCACAATTTCCACCTTCCCGTTCAGCAGGAGGACATTGGTATCTGTCAGCCACATCCCGCCCGTCTTGGCAAAGCCAGCACGGAGTTCATCAACCGGCACCTGAGCCCACAAGTCATGGTTGCCCGCAATCCCCACCATCGGCTTATTCACCCGCGCCAGGATTTCAAGACTTTCCCGCAGATAGGCCCGATCCTCAACCAGATCACCCGTAAAGCACACCAAATCCGCCGGGGTCCGGTTGATCCTGTCGACGACCCGATTGAGATAAACCCGATCCCCCTTGTAATGGATATCCGTGATATGAATCAGCCGCACGGCTGCTGGCGCCTTGATCGAGACCTGCTTGACGACCAGCCACTGGGGTTCAATCCACAGACTGTATGCCACGCAGACCGCAACAACTGCGATCACGCCCACCATCACCTTGCTGGCCCGAACACAAGCCCGCTGAAACAAAGAAAGGCTGAATTTGTCCATCATCTTCCGTTTCAGTGGCCAGCCAAGAATCTGCCCTCACACATCAAGACCGGCCTTATTGGGCCGATGAAGCCCGATGACCTGCTTGATACTATCTTTCCACTTGATCAGGGGATCGTTTCGATAGCGATGGTACAGAGCTCGGATGTTGACGTCCGATTGAATGGCAATGAGTGCTTCGGCATGCCTCAAGGCTGTTGCGTCACCCGGGCAGTTGAACGGAATGATCTGGCGAAGCCGGTTCGCCTTTCCCAACCAAATCGAGTCCGTCACATAAGGCCGGACATCTGTGATAACGTCGTCAATAGCGCCATCTAACATCGGTTCACAAGACACACTGGTCGCGAAACCCAGCTTATAAGCGCATTTCAGGCTCTCCAAGCGATCACGGTAGGCGGGCGCGCCCGGCTCCCAAAAGCCAAGGACATCATCGTTAACCGATCCGATGGAATAACGGAGTACAATCTGATCCTTGTAGCGAGCCAATTCCGAACACAACCGCGCCACGCATACCGGTCGGGGTTTGGAAACAATCAAGAGATCGTTTCCGACCGCCAGCATCTTTTTCAGAACTAATAAACAGGCATCGATATTGGTTTCCGTGATATCATGCGCCGTAGGGAACATGATCCGTCCAGTCCGTCGCGAAAATCCTTTAGCAAGGTTATGGGGCCGAATTTTTGTCTTCCTCCACGACTCTGCCGTCATTCGCTTGAAACGGAGCGCCATGGTCTTCGCATAGCAATACCGGCAATCGTGCTCACATCCATCCTGGATGTTCACATTACTGGCCGCCCATTCCTGTGTGCCGGACGGCGGACGGCATGGATATCCGGTTGTAGCATTCATGTCAAAGTCTCGATTGATTGATAACGATTGGAACTACAAAAACTTACTCTGTCCATCATGCCTATACTTCTGGGCTCGATGCCAGAAGATTATTCCCTGCTCATGCCGACTGGCAAAAAGGAGGTCGTAATAGTGCTTCACGGGTTGAAAGTCAAAATGCTGATACCCAATGCTTCTCATGCTTTCACAGTAATGATGACGGAACTTTGCCCGGAGGTCAGAATGAGAACCCAGCCGTGCCAGTTCCTGAACTTGCGGGTCCTGAAAAAACAGATCACTGCCAAGAAAGCTAATGTACTTGGCCCGCGATTCGCTATCTTCACAATTGATCGCTCGCGTGACGTTCCTCGTTGCGTCCGTTCGGACCGCCATATTGATAATCAAATCGGCGGGGCGAAGAGCCTTTGCAAGAAGGGCTACGGCAGCAAAGAGAACACTACAGTCCGTGGGATCCACGAACACAAGAGAGATCCCCTTATCAAAGCGCTTCCGCAGAATTCTTACTAAGGACCCGGGATCGCAATAGTCAGCCTGATAGGCTTGCGCCTTGCCTTGCAAATTCAGTCGCGCAATGCGTTCATTGAGCGCGACAACAACCTTTGCATCGAAATCGAGAAATGTAGCCGTCTCAAATGAGGGAAAAGCCGGGTGTTGGAGGACGGCAAGAGGGGTGCCATCGACCTCAATTCCACTGTCACGCATAAGACACCGGCCCGGCCCGCTACAGATCTCAACGTAGTGTACGTGGCCACCCCACATGTTCTTCATTCCCGGACCAAAAATCCCGACATACTGGGTCAAGAAATGCAACTTTTGAGTAGCCCAATCGCCAACACAGCGAACGGGTCCTCCGTCAACCACCGACACGGCCTCATCACAAAAACCAGTATTGTCATCTTGGCAACGTTCATCGCGATTCCGGCATCTACGACAAGCAGGGTTCAACACCTCATGAAGATCGATCTTTACCGAACGCACCATAATCATCTCCGACCAAGACACTCAATCAACCACTAAACCCATGCACATAAACCTAATTTTCGCTATGCCAATGCACTAATCTTTATCCATCATCACGCTAATGTCGACATTAATAATACTAGTTATTTAATAGGCGGTCCATAGAAACAGAGGTGCTTGATGAGAGGACAGTTCTAAAAGTTACTTGTTACGATGTGACCCGCCGCCACCCCCTGAATACGCCGTTGGGCAGGCGGATGATGGTGTGGAGGTTGCACTCCAGCAGCAGATGCTCCTTGATCCGGGTTTTGACGCCTTCCCCGAAAAGCGAACCGTCGGGCAAGACGATCCCGGCGCGCCCGCCGGGGCGGAGTATTTTGACAATGAGGGAAAGAAACAGGTCGGCGGTCTCACGGGTTCGAAAAGGCTGCGGGAAGTTATCCTCAAGACCGTCCTCTTCCATGCCGCCAAAGGGTGGATTAGTGATGATGCAATGCACGGCATCCTTGGGGCCATAGTCACGGAGCGGCTTGGCCAACAGATTGCCACGGGAGATAAACGAGGGATCGTCCATGCCATGCAGAAGCATGTTGGTGGTGGCGAGCAGATGGGGCAGCGGCTTCTTTTCCACCCCGCGCAAGGAAACCTGAAGCGCACGTTCCTGCTCAGGCGTTTTGACCTGCCCGCGCTTGTGCTCAATAGTACAGGCAAGGAACCCGCCGGTACCGCAGGCGGGATCCAGCACGATTTCGTCAAGTTGCGGGTTGACCATTTCAACCATGAACTGGGTGACGGCACGCGGCGTATAGTATTCACCCGCATTGCCGGCAGACTGGAGATCGTTTCGGAAGACAGCGTGCGTCGCGCCTTTAAGCGCGGGACGCCAGAGCA